>CAXAVL010000015.1:0-34388 GCA_963971905.1 uncultured Cellvibrio sp. | reverse complement strand
CTGCGGTTATGCGCAAGCAGCGATGGGGCCCTTTTATTGTCCGGGCGATCAAAAACTCTATATCGACTTAGCATTTTATGAGGATATGAAAAACAAACTGGGTGCACCGGGTGATTTTGCTCAAGCTTATGTGATCGCGCATGAAGTTGGGCACCATGTGCAAACCTTGCTAGGCACCTCGGCAAAAGTGAGGCAAGCGCAACAACAAGCATCAAAAACGCAGGCAAATCAGCTCTCGGTAAAGCAGGAGCTGCAAGCAGATTGTTATGCGGGAATCTGGGGCTACTACGCCGATACTGAGCGAAAGATGCTGGAACAGGGTGATATTGAAGAGGCGCTCAATGCAGCCGCGGCAATTGGCGATGATAAATTGCAGCAACAAGCAGGTGGTGCGGTGCGTCCTGAAAGCTTTACGCACGGCAGCTCAAAACAGCGTGTGGAGTGGTTTAAACGCGGTTTTGAGCAGGGAAAAATAGAGGCATGCGATACGTTTAATTAGAACCCTCTGGTATCCTCAAACTAAAAAGGCCAGCGTAATTGCTGGCCTTTTTGTGTGCGCTGATGCGCTAAGCATAAAGATATTATTTTTTGGCGGTGAGATAAATCGTTAATTCCTGACCAGGGTGAATGTAACTTTCATCTTTTACTTTGTTCCAACTCAAAATATCCTTTTTCGATACATCAAATTTGTTGGCGATTTTGTACAGCGTGTCACCGCCCTTAATTTGATAGGTGATTTTATTGTCTTTCTGGGCGGCGGTAGTATTCATCACCAATAATTTCTGCCCCGGTTTTAAATGAGATTTGGCTGACATGTCGTTCCATTTCAGCAAATTGCTCACACTTGTGCCGTGTTTTTTAGCGATAGTCCAGAAGCTGTCGCCAGACTGGATTGTGTAGAAAGTGCCGGTGTTTTTTTGATTGCGCTGGGCAATCTCTTGTTCGGCTTGAATTGCATAGGGTGAATTCAATGGTGCTTGACCGGGAATACTTAGACTTTGACCGATTTTCAACTGAGTGGATTTTAGCTTGTTAGCCGATTGAATCGCCGCAACACTTGTTCCAAAACGTTTGGCAATCGCGCCCAAGGTATCGCCAGACTTTACTTTGTAATCTCCCGCAATCTGAATGGGTGTAATTTTGGGAAGTTTGTCGAGGCTCAGGGTAAATTGTGCGGCATCGGCAACAGGAACTAACAATTGATGCGGGCCAGTGGGATCGGTAATCCATTTGTTATAGCCAGCATTGAGGTTGCGTAATTCTTTGGGATCTATTTCCGCCATGCGTGCCGCTTGGGCAAGGTCGATGGGCGAGCTGACATTCACAGTGGTGAAATAGGGATTATTTTCAATTTCTTCTAATTCCAAATCGTATTTTTCTGGTTCGGCGATGACTTTGGAAAGGGCGAGTAACTGCGGAACATAAGATTGGGTTTGCTGCGAGAGCGAGAGCGACCAAAAATCGGTTCCTTTACCTAGTTTGCGGTTTTTATCAATTGCACGACGAATGGTTCCCTCGCCTGCATTGTAGGCGGCAATGGTCAGCAACCAGTCGCCATCGAACATAGTGTTCAACCGTTTTAGGTAACGCACGGCAGCATCGGTAGAGGCGATGATATCGCGGCGCCCATCATACCAGTGGTTTTGTTTCAATCCGAAAGTACGCCCCGTGCGCGGCATAAACTGCCAAATGCCCAGCGCTTTGCTTGGGGAGGATGCAAACGGGTTGTAAGCACTTTCAACAATAGGTAAGAGTGCTAGCTCCATCGGCATATCATTTTCGCGCAATTCATTGGCTACATAATACAGATAGGGTTTGCTCTGTTCAGTTACCCGGTCGAGGTACCGCTGATTGTTGGCTAGCCAGCGAAGATTTTTATCGACCTTGGCATCGCTGATTTCCGGAAAGTCATAACCGTCAATAATCTCATCCCACAGGTTGTCATAATCGTCGGTATGTTCCCGTGGTTTTGCGCCCAATTTGGATTTTTCAGATGGGGTGATGGGCTCGGTAATGGAAATGTCGGCGACAGGATCATCAGCCTTTTTAAGAGTGCTACATCCAGCAAGAATGAGAAACCAAGCAAGGCAAATAACGGGTAGCAGCGCAGAGCGAATGGAATGCTTCATAGGTCAACAGGGTCACTTGTCACGGGGATGCTCCAGCCTTATTGAGGGTGAAAAATCCGGTTGATATTTGCCTTCTTATTTTTCGCTTTAGGATTTTTATCCTATTATTTCGTCAAATAACGGCTGCGTAGTGATTGCCTCTGCCCTTATTGGGGCTGTGGATCTCGGATTCTAGGTGCAGGCGTCGCATGGGTCAACGCTTAATTCGGAATAAGGGCAACCTGTCACAACTCACTTGAGAGCTGGTCGGGACTTTAGATTTGCGTCTTAGCTTAATTAGTTTGGCCAGGTATCCTTGATTAAGCGCAATGCACCAAATACGTCTGCCGGAGTGGAAAGTACTTGATTTGTCTTATCCTCAGTGAAGATTTTGATGCCAGCTTGTTGACAACGCAAAAAAGGATTTGTTCTTTTTTCCAGCAAAATATTCGAGGGCAGGGTGATCTGGCCTTTCGCACGGGCGCGCTTGACCTGTTCAAAACGAGCGCATAGTTCAGCGTTGTCAGGCTCTACTGCAATAGCAAAGGCCAGGTTGGCTTGGGTATATTCATGGGCGCAATAGATTTGTGTGTGGTCAGGTAGAGCGGCGAGCTTTTGCAGCGAGGCCCACATGATTTCTGCTGTACCATCAAAACGCCGCCCACAGCCACCGGCAAAGAGCGCATCGCCACAAAACAAGAGCGGGGAAAGATTATTGGCACTGTCGCAAAAATAGGCAATATGCTCCCAAGTATGGCCGGGCACCGCAATAATCCTGAATGTGATACCGTCCAATTGCAGTGCATCATTGTCGCCAAGTGTGTGAGTTATTTGCGGGATTAATTCTGAGTCTGGTCCGTACACGGGGACTTGCCAATGCGCAAGCAAGGTTGTAATTCCTTGGGTATGGTCACGATGGCGATGGGTGACCAAAATAGCGCGGAGTTCTAGCTGGTTGCGAATGAGAAAATCCATTACTGGCGCGGCATCCCCCGGGTCAACAACATAGACCGATGGGCTGCTTATATCAGGGCGAATCACCCAAAAATAATTACTGTCGAGTGCGGGAATGGGGGTAATCGTTAACATAATCGTGCCTCACAAGAATCAGGTGCCTATTCTACGCCTGCCAAGTCAGTTCTTTATAAAGCTAATTTACCCTTGGTGCTTGTGCTAGATTGTGGTGATCTTTATAAATGTGTGTCTGGCAGAGAACCTCTGGGCGCGGGGAGAAAAGGTAAACAATGCATCGTAAGTTGATAAAAACCCCGCATCGATTACTGATCCGCTTTTCTGCAATCTGGAAAAAGCGCTTTGGTGTCTTGCCGATAAAAGAGTCAATTAATGATGTGACAGGTTGGCTTGAATCACCACTAGGCCAAGCGCTGCTGACAGAAGAACAAGAGGCAATTGCTGATGGTTTGCAGTGTGTGTTTGGTTATCACTTATTACAGCTCAGCATCAGTGGCCGCTTGGATTTAACCACAGAGAGCCGCATTACTCACCGTTTTATACTGCATCCCCAACTAGACGATCATCAGACTACAACACAAGTACCCATTGGTGCATTGGTCGATTTCAATCACTTACCACTGGCGGCCGAATCAATCGATGCAGTTCTGCTGCATCACAGTCTCGATTTTAGCCAAAGCCCGCATCATCTCTTGCGGGAAGCGACCCGCATTGTGATTCCCAAGGGGCACCTTATTGTGGTGGGGTTTAATCCCTGGAGCCTCTGGGGTTTGTGCGCCAGTCTTGCACGTATCGTAAAATCCCAGCCGCGCTGGCGTTTCCAGTATTTGCGCCTGGGGCGATTGATAGATTGGTTGACATTGTTGGATATGGAACCGATTTCAGTTTACCAAGGTTTTTTCCGGCCACCGTTACCGCAAGAGCGAGCAATTAAACATTTGCATTGGATGGAGCGCTGGGGTAAAAAGCTGCGCCTGCCTTGGGGAGGATTCTATATGGTGGTGGCGCGCAAGGATCATATCCCGCTCACACCTATAAAACCTGCCTGGCAGCGCTATCGCCCATTGCGCGGCTTGGCCGTCACCCGAATTCTTGGCCCTGCACCCGGGTTAGGTTTAACTACCGTTTTAAATGAAGGCTTGGACAGATGCGTCAAATCGTACTGGATACTGAAACTACCGGCCTTGAAACCTCTCAAGGGCACCGGATTATCGAAATAGGCTGTGTGGAGTTATTTAACCGCCGCCTTACTGGCCGCCACTACCACCAATATATAAAACCTGAACGCGAAATCGATGCGGGCGCGCAAGCTGTGCACGGTATCAGTAACGCAATGCTGGAAGATAAACCCGTATTTGCCCGTATCGCCGATGAGTTTTTGCAGTTTATCGGTGATGCTGAGCTGATCATCCACAATGCAGCGTTTGATATCGGTTTCCTCAACTATGAAATGAATATGCTGCGGCCAGGTTTTGGTAGTATCAGCGATCGCTGTCACGTCATCGATACCTTGCTAATGGCGCGCGCCAAGCATCCCGGCCAAAAAAATAATTTGGATGCACTCTGTAAGCGTTACGGTGTAGATAACTCCCAGCGCGAGTTGCATGGCGCATTGCTCGATGCCGAAATTTTGGCAGATGTTTATTTGCTAATGACCGGTGGGCAGACTGCGCTATCACTCGGCGGCAATCAATCCAAAAATGAAGACGGCGAAGACCAAAATGCACTACGCCGTCTAGCTACTGGTCGTAAACCCCTGCCAGTTATAATGGCTACTGAAGAAGAGCTGGAACTGCATAACCAGAAATTAGCGGTGATTGCCAAGAGTAGTGGCGATAACTGTGTCTGGCTGCGTGAGTAGCTGAAGTGTTTGGCTGCCGTTTGGGCATTCAGTGGAAAAAACGAACTGGACGCAATAGGTAACTGAGAGATGTTTGGCAAACTGCCAGCCTCGACCGCGCTAATTTACACGGCAGCGGTGAAATAACGCCAAACATGGTATAGAGTCAATGTGATTTATATAAATTGCATGGCTAAGCTGTGTGCTATAGCCATGCCTTACCCGTAAAGTGACAAACGCCAGGATGTTATTGTGAGCACAACAGAAACCTTAAACCTTGCTTCCCTCAAAATGGTTCAGGACGAACTTGTTGCGACTATTGAGCAATCGGCTATCCGGTTGGAACAGTTTTCACAAGATCGCAATAATGGCGAACTACTGCAAAACTGTATCGATGGAATCAAACAAATACGCGGCATTCTGAGCTTAATTCAATTGCGCGGTGTGGATTTATTGGCCGAAGAACTGGTGATTCACATCACCGATATCACCCTAGGTGAAGACGATAAAACCGATGCAAAATTAGAATTACTCACCTCCAGTTTTTTCATCCTGCCGCGTTACCTTGAATACTGCACCCAAACAGCACGCAGTATGGCAATGCTATTAATTCCTCATGTCAACGAGTTGCGGCTTGCGCGCAAGGCAGCACCTTTGCCTGAAAGTTATTTTTATCCGCTGCCATCAGTAAAAGCGAACCGCGAATTGGTTGCAGCACAACAACTGCCGGAAGATTTAAGTGTATTGGTTCGCCGCTTACGCCACATGTACCAAACCGGTTTATTAAATGTGCTTAAAGGTGTACAGGTCAAGGCCTCGTTAGGCATGATGACTCGCGCATTGCAGCGGTTGGAATCTGCCGCTGCAGGCAGTGTGCTCAGTAATTTTTGGTGGCTAAGTAGCGCTACAGTCGGTGCCCTAGCAGAAAAAAATATGCGCATGACTAAAAGCCGCAAAATGTTGTTTAGTGCAGTTGAACGCGAAATAAAACGCTTTCAATTTGAGGGCAATGCTGTTTTAGGGCGCGAGGTAGATCCGGCACTGCAAAAAGAATTGATTTATTTATTGGCGCTCTCCCACTCAGATCAAGAACTACCCAAAACTGTTTTGGCTGCTTATGGCGTATCGCCTTTAAGTTATACCGAGGCAGAACTCGCGCGCGAAATGGAATTCCTCAATGGCCCTAGCGCCAATACCATCAGCTCGATGGTGGCAGTGTTAACCGATGAGTTGCATAGCACTAAAAATATTCTTGAGCGCGCCGCACAGGGCGGCGCTGAGCTGTTAAGTGAATCGCCCGAGTTGTTAGAGACGCTAAAAAAAGTAGCCGATATTCTATCGATTGTCGGTTTGGTATCGCCCAGCAACAGCCTTAAACAAGAAATTGAAAAAATTGCTGTATGGCAAGCAAATCACAGCCCGGTTACACCCGATGAGCTCTTAGTCGTCGCTGACACACTTTTGTATGTGGAAAGCACAATCGCCGGCTTAAATAACGCCAACCTTTCCGATGAAAAAGTTGCGCAAATTAATGCGCTTTCCCGCGATGCAGCTATGGCCAACAACCAAATTGCGGAAGCGGAAAAAATTGTTATCGATGAAGCAGAGGCCGGGTTATCGATGGTCAAACGGGCGCTTTCTGCATTTGCTGAATCCAATTACGACAAAGGTCATATTCGCAATATCACCGGAATTTTAGATTCGGTGCGCGGAGGAATGTTTCTGTTGGGCTTGCCGCGAGCGGCAAAAGTGTTGGCGGGATGTATGCGTTTTGTCGATGAAGACTTGCTGGCGACTGATCAACATCCAGCAGTTCAGCATTTGTTGGAAACTTTTGCCGACGCTGTGATTAGCCTTGAGTATTATCTTGATGCGATCAAACTCGATAAAAATGCTGATACCAGTGTGCTGCAAATTGCAGAAGAAAGTTTGCAGGCTCTGGGCTACAACGTCTAATTATGTCTTTTCGCTTTGATCTTGCTTCATTTGAGTTTCATTCCTCCTCTGTAGCGCCGGTTGCCTCTCGCAACCGTCGTTTTATTATAGTTGCCGCATCGCCTAGCTATCGCTGTGATCAATTGTTGTGTGATAGCGACGGGCATGTATTGCTCGCTACAGAATTCCATCCGTTAGAGCTTGGTTTGCCTATCACCAGCGAGCATTACTTAGGTGTGCTTAATGGTGAGGATCTATGGGTTCGGGTAGTGAAGTGCGGTGCGGTGCCCATTCAATACCAATGGCTCGGACTGCGTTCACAGTTAGAAATCGTTTCGGTTGATGTATTTCAGTTAGCTGGGCGGGCACTGCAAGTCGCGCAATGGTTTTACGATCATCGCTTTTGCGGCCGTTGCGGGCAGGAAACCCATCAGGACCATATCGACCGGGCTAAAATCTGTACGCACTGTGAGCTGCGTTTTTATCCGCGTATATCCCCGTGCATGATCGTACTCATCAGGCGCGGTGAAGAAATTTTGCTCGCTCATCATCAACGTGCAACGCGGGTGATGTATTCAACGCTGGCTGGATTTGTCGAGGCGGGCGAAAGTGTAGAGGATTGCGTGCGACGTGAAGTTATGGAAGAGGTAGGGCTTAAAGTGGGCAAGTTGGAGTACTTCCGCAGTCAGCCTTGGCCGTTTCCCGGGCAGCTAATGCTGGGTTTTTTTGCGGAATACGAATCTGGCGAAATTCAAATCGACCCTGTGGAAATTGTGGATGCGAAATGGTTCCGTTACGATCAGTTGCCTCAGACGCCAGCACCGGCTAGTGTAGCGGGGCAATTGATTGCGCATCACATCGAACACTTGCGTCAGATCCATCTTCATCAACAATAACTAGCTGATAACCCAGGTAGGACATTTATGATTTTTACCTTACTTACGATTTTTATTGGCCTTATCGCGGCCTATATTGCGTATAAAGCGGTAACTGTACTCTGGAAACACTCTTGGTTTGCCGGTTTTTGTCGCGGTGTTTTCGGCTTGGTCCTGTTCGCCGTCGCCGCATTTATTGCGTTAAGCGCTTATGATGTTTACAGCTATAAGCAGGTACTGCAGGAGCAAGTGGTCGCCACCATTAATTTTGACAAGATTGAAGATCAGCACTATTTTGCTGTGCTTGCCGATAAAGATGGTAGAGAACAGCGTGTAGAATTGCGTGGCGATCAATGGCAATTAGATGCTCGCATAGTGAAGTGGCAAGGTTATCTCGCCAGCTTCGGTCTAAAACCTGCGTTTCGTCTGGAGCGTCTGAGTGGTCGGTATTACGACATTGAACAAGAAACCACTGCCAAGCGCACGGCTTATACAGTGCATAACAGTTTATATGGCGTAGATGTCTGGAGAATTTTTCACTCAAATCCGCAATGGGTGCCGGTAGTGGACGCTGTTTACGGCTCAGCCACCTATTTACCAATGAAGGATGGCGCCTTGTTTGAAATCAGCTTGTCTAATACCGGTTTGGTTGCGCGCCCCATCAACCAAGTTGCGAGAGAAGCTGTGGCCGAGTTTTTTTAATCTCATCGATATTCAATTTATTTAATTTCATTTAAAAGTAGTTCGGAGTTTACCCATTGGAATTTTTAACAGATTACGGTTTATTTCTCGCCAAAACAGTTACCTTTGTGGTGGCTGTTGGGGTCATTATTACGCTTGCGGTGTCTATGGGCGGGCGCAATAAAAAGTCGGATAAGGGCCACATTGAGGTGACCAAGCTTAACGAAAAGTTTGAGCATCTTCGCGATTCTCTGCGCGACGCCATGCTCGACGACGATGAATACAAAGAATTTGAAAAAGCTGAAAAGAAACGTTTAAAAGAAGAAAAAGCACAAAAGAAAAAAGCCGCAAAAGAATCCGCCAAAGTCAAAGCTGATGAGTGTGCCGAAGCAGAAACCTCTGTTAAAAAGCGGGTTTTTGTATTGGATTTTTATGGCGATATCAAAGCGTCTGAAGTTGAAAATTTACGCGAAGAAATCAGCACCGTGTTAACACTGGCCAAACCGACCGATGAGGTCGTAGTGAAAGTAGAAAGTGGCGGTGGCATGGTACATAGTTATGGTTTGGCATCGAGCCAACTGGCGCGCATCACCAGCAAAAACATCCCGCTGACAGTGTGTGTCGATAAAGTCGCAGCTAGCGGCGGTTATATGATGGCCTGTGTAGCGAACAAAATTGTAGCAGCTCCGTTTGCGATTCTCGGTTCAATAGGCGTAGTGGCCCAGCTGCCTAACTTTCATAAAATACTCAAGAAAAACGATATTGATTATGAAATGTTTACCGCCGGTGAGTACAAGCGCACGGTGACTATGTTTGGCGAAAATACCGAAAAAGGCCGCGCCAAGTTTGTTGAAGAGCTGGAAGATACCCACGTACTGTTCAAGGAATTTGTTAGCTCGCACCGCCCACAAGTCGATGTAGTGAAAGTTGCTACCGGTGAGGTCTGGTTTGGTTTGCGCGCAAAAGATGTGAATTTGATTGATGAGTTGCAAACCAGCGATGAATATCTTTTTGCGCAAGCAGAGCACGCCGATATTTACGAAGTAGAATTTACCCACAAGAAAACCCTGCCCGAAAAATTGGGCTTCGCGGCACAGGCGGCAGTTGATAGATTGTTAATGACCTGGTGGGAACGGCTCAATATAAGCCGCTGGTTTTAAACAGTTATAAACATACGGTGCCTGAGAGCACCGTTTTTGTTTGTGAGCTTATTATCTTCATTATTGCGTACAGTATTTTCATAGGAGCTGCGTATGATTTTTTCATCAACAAAACTGCAAATGCCCAGCCGCGAGCAAGCGCTAAAAGGACGCAGCGATGCAATGCGAGTGGAAAATCAACATGCAATTTACAATGCACCGATCAAACCGCCATTTCCCGAAGGATTTGAATCGATTGTATTTGGCTTGGGGTGTTTTTGGGGTGCTGAGCGAAAATTTTGGCAGCAGCCGGGTGTGTACACCACAGCAGTTGGTTACTCGGCAGGCTATACCCCCAATCCGACCTATGAAGAAGTGTGCTCGGGATTAACAGGTCACAATGAGGTGGTGTTGGTGGTCTTCGACCCCAATAAGATTTTACTCGGCACTTTATTAAAGGTATTTTGGGAATCCCATAATCCAACACAGGGAATGCGCCAAGGCAATGATCGGGGGACACAGTATCGCTCAGGTATTTATTATTTTAATGAAACGCAACGTGCGCTGGCCGAGCAGACAAAAACGGCCTATCAGTTGGCGCTGAATGAAAACAATGTGGGTGAAATAACCACAGAGATTTTGCCGGTTAGTGAATTTTATTACGCAGAGACTTATCACCAACAATACTTGCACAAAAACCCCGGTGGTTATTGTGGTTTGGGCGGCACAGGAGTGTGTTATGCGGGCGAATTTTAAATGCCCGCACGATAAATACTTACATAGATTCGTAGTAGGGGCCGCTACCGCCCTGGCGGCGTTAATTTGTAAACGCGCAGCAGCTTCTGTTTCGATAATTTCATAAACACCCGCTGGACAATAGCGTTGCTCCGGTGCGGCATAAACAGCGAGATTCGTCGCCATTGGCACAGCGTTGTCTGTTAACCGCAAATGAACTGGCTGGTCTTCTTCATGCTGGATATTGGCTAAATAAATGGATGCCAAACGATCAAAGGTGATTCTCCCGTCGGGGGCAGGGTAGTGAATCGGTTGTGCTACTTTGGCAGGAATCAAGCTTTCATGATCCGCGTGTTTATGATTTAGCGTCCAGGGCAGGGTGATGCCGAGTGAATGCAGCCACATATCCAATCCGCCATACAATGTCCCTCCTATGTTCCCAAAGGCAGACAGTGCAGGTTTGATATTGCGCACCGCGTATAAATCTTTCCACAACCAAGAGTTGCGGATTTTTTCAGGATAAGGAGTTAGTAGTGCAGGACTATTTCCGTTAGTCAGTGCTTCAAAAACCGTTTCTGCCGCGAGCATGCCGGATTTCATCGCGTTATGTGAGCCTTTAATTTTCGGCACATTTACAAAACCCGCCGAGCAGCCAATCAGCGCGCCACCAGGGAACACTAATTCTGGCAGAGACTGTACGCCGCCTTCGTTAATGGTGCGTGCACCATAAGAAAGCCGTTTGGCATTTTGCAGTAACGGTTTAATGGCAGGATGGGTTTTAAAACGCTGAAATTCTTCAAATGGACTTAAATAAGGATTGCGATAATTCAAATGCACTACAAAACCCACGGCGATTTTGTTATCGGCCAAGTGATATAAAAATCCTCCGCCGCCGGTGTGATTATCTAGCGGCCAGCCTTGAGTATGCAGCACTGCACCTTCATTGTGTAAATCAGGATCAATGTTCCAAATTTCTTTAAATCCCAAACCGTATTTTTGCAGCTCGGCATTCGCGCGCAGATTAAATTTTTGCTCCAATGATTTGGCGAGCGATCCACGCGTGCCTTCAGCGATTAAGGTGTAACGCGCATGCAATTCAATGCCGGCAGAAAAAGTATTTTTGTGGCTGCCATCGCGCGCGATACCCATATCGCCGGTGATAATGCCTTTAACGCTGCCGTCATCGCCATAAAGAATTTCGTTGCCGCTAAAGCCGGGAAATATATCTACCCCTAACTCTTCCGCTTGCGTTGCTAACCAACGGCATACTTGTCCCAAACTCACGATATAGTTGCCGTGATTGTTGATCAATGGCGGCAAGAATAGGGCAGGAATTTTGTAATGGTTGGATTCAGTCAACCACAAAAATTGATCTTGTTTTACTTCGGTGGTGAGCGGTGCGCCTTTGGCTTTCCAGTCGGGAATTAATTCATTCAGCGCGATAGGGTCAATTACCGCGCCAGATAAAATCTGTGCACCCACCTCAGCGCCTTTTTCCAATATGCACACGCTGAGTTCGCGCGCGTTTGTTTGCGCTAATTGTTTTAAGCGAATCGCCGCGGCAAGTCCCGCTGGGCCAGCGCCAACAATCACTACGTCATACTGCATTTGATCGCGTTGGGTCATAACAAACTCATCAGCCGGTAAAAGTAGAAGTTAACTGGATTTGATCGCTGCGCTGCAAATTGGCAGTGAGCGTGCGGCAATAATCGAGAAAGCTAATCATCGCCGGCGTTTGGTAGCGGTTTTTATGCCACACAAACATAAATGGGCGACGCAAATCCAGTTGCGGCATTTTTATCTCGACCAAACTGCCACGTTTAAATGCATCGCGCAGCGCTAAACGCGAAATGCAACCAATGCCTAAACCGGATTCTACCGCGTGTTTAATTGCCTCGGTGTGTTCCAGTTCCAAGCGAATATTGAGTTCCGGTAAATGATGGCGCAATGCTTGATCAAAGGTTTCGCGCGTGCCTGAACCTTGCTCACGCAAAATCCAATTTGCAGTTAATAATTCTGGCAGCGTGATAGAGGCAGATTGTGCAAGTGGGTGATTGGGTGCGCAAAAAATTGCCAGCTCATCTTCAATCCAGGTTTCGGCATGTAATTCAGGGTGATGGCAACTGCCTTCAATTAAACCGACATCTAAATCATAACCGGCGACTTGCTGCAAAATGGCCTGGGTATTTTTGACTTGCAGTGCGATATGGCAATCCAAATGATTTTGCATAAATTCGCTGATAATCATGATCGCCAAATAATTGCCAATGGTCAGGGTGGCGCCCACCCGTAAATCACCTAGAACCGATTTTCCTGCCAACAATTGTTCAATTTCATGTGCTTGGGTGAGTAGGCTGCTCGCGACCGGTAAAAGGGTTTTACCCAGCGCATTGAGTTTGAGTAACTTGCCGTTGCGATCAAACAATTGGCAGTCGAACTGTCGCTCCAGCTCCGCTAAAGCCGTACTGGCCGCGGACTGTGACAGGGCAACCTCGTCGGCAGCGCGCGATACATTGCCGGTACGTGCAATGGCGACAAAAATTTCCAGTTGGCGTAGAGTGTATCTCATATCTGTTTACCAAATATATGCAGCACAAATAATCAGTTTAATAAATATGCTAGCGGGAAATAGACCAGACATCAATAATCCAAACCAATCCATACAACACTGATGTGATGACGGCTCAGCGGAGGGTGTCAGGCGCGCTGTAATATCGTGTTATACCTTGTTTTGTTCGCGTGTGTTTAGATGCCATAGTGTTCGGCTCTTGTCATTCTATGAATGTTTTGGGCCTGAAGAACCTGAGGTATTGATGGATGACATGCATGTCTAATAAAACCCGCTTGTATGAAGCCTTAGGGCAAATCGTTGTCTCCTTCACCGCCTTGGAGCGGGGGGTTGATAGCTTAGTGTTGTGCAGTTTGGATTCGCCAGACGCGCAAAGCGAAATTATGATGAGCCCCATGACTTTTCAGCAAAAAGTCTCCACGCTGTATGAGTTGATTCGCGAGTTGCACCACGATGTGGAGCTGGGCGCGTTAAACCATACGCTGGACGCGCTGGTCGAGCGCTGTTTGAACTGCGAGCAGCAACGCAACGAATGGGTGCGCGCTTATTGGCTGCCAGAAGTGGATAGCGATGCGGGAATGGTTATGCGTTTGATGCGTACATCTGACTCTAATAGCCTGGAAATGGTGCCGGTAAAAGTCAGCGATTTGGAGCATTTCATTGTGGTACTCAATGCTACATTGGCGTATTTATCCGGCTTCCACCAAAAATTGTTTATCAATTTCAAGCGAGTTCGCCAGTTGCCCGAAGGTCATTCGGGCAAGCTGGAGTTGATCCCTAACCGGCGCTATTAATTGCCATTAATCTGCCGGTTTAAGAGCGCGCATTCTTAACATGCGATAACCCACCGGTAATAGCAATAACGACATCAACGGCGCTGTAATCATGCCGCCCACCATCGGCGCGGCAATGCGGCTCATGATTTCTGAGCCAGTACCTTCGCCCAATAAGATGGGTAACAGACCGGCAATAATCACTGTGACTGTCATTATTTTGGGGCGAATACGCAGAACGGCTCCCTCTTCAATCGCCTCCAATAAATCCGCGTTTTGTGTAGCGCCATGAGCGATACGCTGCTGCCACGCCTGTTTGAGGTAAAGCAGCATAATCACCCCGAACTCAGCGGCAACACCGGCCAGTGCGATAAACCCTACGGCGGTTGCGACCGACAGCGGAAAATCCAGGAAATACAGCATCCACACGCCGCCAGTTAATGCAAAGGGCAGGCTGCCCATGATCAGCAAGGCTTCATCCAGCCGCGAAAAGGTCATAAACAACAGCGCCAGTAAGATGGCCAGCGTTGCTGGAACTATCCACTGCAGCCGTGCTTGGGCGCGCTGCATAAATTCAAACTGACCGGCATAGCTAATACTGACACCGGGTTTTAACTTGATTTGCTCAGCTAACACCCGCTGTAAATCGGCGACAGTTGAACTCAAGTCGCGTTCGCGCACATCGATATACACTACGCCGGTGAGCCGGGCATTTTCGCTTTTTAGCATGCTGGGCCCATCGCTTACCGAAATCTTGGCGATTGTACTCAAGCTGATTTGCTGGCCATTGGGTGTGATGATGGGGAGCTTGTGCAGCTCGCCGATACTGGCGCGCCAATCCCGCGGGTAGCGCAGGTTGATGGGAAAGCGCGCGCGGCCTTCGAGCACTTCGCCAATATTCGCACCACCAATAAGGTGGCTCACCACCGTTTGCGCCTGACTCATACTCAGCCCGTAACGCGCCAGTTCAGCGCGGTTAAAGTCGATATCCAGAAAGCGTCCGCCAGCAATGCGTTCAGCCACTGCCGAGCTGATACCAGGTACGGTTTTGGCGATTTGTTCAATCTCTAGCGCAGTTGCGTCTATATCAGCGAGGGAATTGCCGGAGATCTTTACCCCAATCGGGCTTTTAATGCCGGTGGCGAGCATATCGATACGGTTGCGGATCGGCGGTATCCAGATATTGGCTAAACCGGGCACTTTGACCCGCTCATCCAATTCGGCCATCAGTTTCTTGGGGGTCATGCCCGGCCGCCATTGATCGCGCGGTTTAAATTGAATCGTGGTTTCAAACATCTCCAGCGGGGCAGGGTCGGTTGCGCTATCGCTTCGGCCTGATTTGCCAAATACTCGCGCGACTTCCGGCACGGTTTTTATCAAACGATCTGTCTGTTGCAGCAGTTGGCTGGCCTGTTGGGTGCTTAAGCCCGGCAGGGCGCTGGGCATATAGAGTAGGTCGCCTTCATCCAGTGGCGGTAAAAATTCTCCACCCAAATGCCTCAGCGGCCAAGCGGTGCTGAGCAATACCGCGAGCGCAATTGCCATGGTGATTTTTGGCTTGTGCAGCACCCCAACTACTGCCGGGCGATAGACCTTAACCAGTAAACGATTAAGTGGATTTTGGTGTTCAGCAGGGATTTTGCCGCGAATCCAATACCCCATTAACACCGGGATAAGTGTGACTGAAAGCCCGGCAGCGGCGGCCATGGCGTAGGTTTTGGTGAATGCCAGCGGGCCAAACAAGCGGCCTTCTTGAGCCTCCAGAGTAAATACCGGAATAAACGAGAGTGTGACAATCAACAGCGAGAAAAACAACGCAGGCCCCACTTCGGCTGCCGCTTGGGTAATGACCTGCCAGCGTTTTTCACCAGCAAGCAAGGTGTCCGGATGCTGCTCTTGCCAGCGTTCGATATGTTTATGGGCATTTTCGATCATCACAATCGCGGCATCGACCATCGCACCTATGGCAATAGCGATCCCGCCCAGCGACATAATATTGGCCGTGATGCCTTGCTGGCGCATGAGCGCAAACGCAATTAAAACGCCCAGAGGCAGCGATACAATCGCTACCATCGACGAGCGCAAGTGCCAGAGAAATAGGGCGCAGACCAGCGCGACTACCAGAAACTCTTCGATCAGTTTATGGCTGAGATTGGTGACGGCGCGGTCGATCAATAAGCTGCGATCATAGGTCGTCACTAGCTCGACACCGGCGGGTAGGCTACTTTTAAGTTGCTCCAGTTTGGTTTTAATCGTGCTTATCGTGGCGCGAGCATTGCCGCCAGAACGCATAACCATTATGCCGCCGGTTACTTCACCTTCGCCATCCAGCTCGGCCAAACCACGGCGCAGCTCCGGCCCTAGCTGAATGTGCGCGACATCGCCCAAGGTGATGGGAATACCCTCGACCAATTTCAGTGGGATGGATTTAAAATCCTCCAGGGTTTTTAAGTAACCCGTCGAACGTACCATCAACTCCGCCTCACCAACGCTCAGCAAACCGCCGCCGGTGGCTTGATTGGCTTGTTCTAGCGCTGCGATCACCTCGGTGTGGCTGAGTTTGAGTGCCGCCAAGCGAATGGGGTCGAGCAGAATTTGGTATTGCTTGACCATGCCACCAAGGGTGGCAACTTCGGCTACGTCTGGCAGCGGGGCTAGCTCAAAACGCAGAAACCAATCTTGCAGGGCGCGCAATTGGGCAAGGTCATGCTGGCCGGTTTTATCGATCAGTGCATATTGAAAGATCCAGCCCACGCCAGTGGCATCCGGCCCCAATGCGGGTTTGGCGGTGGCCGGTAGCTGCGCTTGAATCTGGCTCAAGTATTCCAGTACCCGCGAACGCGCCCAGTAAACATCGGTGCCATCGGCAAATAGGATGTACACAAAACTATCGCCAAACATGGAATAACCGCGCACGGTTTTGGCGCCGGGCACCGACAGCATTTTGCTGGCGATGGGGTAGGTCACCTGATCTTCCACCTGCTGTGGCGCTTGCCCCGCAAAGGCTGTGCGAATGATGACTTGGGTGTCCGACAAATCGGGCAGGGCATCAATCGGTGTGGTTTTTATCGCCCAGATTCCCCAGCCGGTCAGCAATAGGGAGGCAAATAACACCAGAATGCGATGGTTCACCGACCAGTAGATGAGTTGTTTAATCATGGCTCATCTCCGGGCTCATCTCCTGATTCTCGGCGGTTATGCCCAAGAGCGATGCCTCTGAATCCAACAAAAACTGGCCGCTAGCGACAACCTTATCACCCTCGTTTAAGCCGCTGCGAATCAGCGTTTGATTGCCTACTTCATAGCCAGCTTGAACCAGCACTGGCCGAAATCCGCCGTCCGACTCGGCTAGCATGACCAAGGTGGTTTTGCCGGTGCGAATCACCGCTTCGGTGGGTACTGCCAGTGCCTGCTCTTCGTTTTGGCTCTGCAGCCAAACGCGCCCGGTGGTGCCGGGCTTTAGCTGGTTGGAAGGGCTGAGCTGGTTTAAGGGATTGTCCAGCAGAATCCTCGCGGTTACTGTGCCAGACATCTGATCGACCGTGGGTAACAGGTAATCCAACTTGCCGTGCAGAACGGGCGCCCCTGGGTTGGTGGCAAAAAAGCAAGCTCTGGCGCCGGCGAGCAAACCTTCAACTTGGGTTTCGGGAACAGCGGCATCCAACCAGAGACTATCAATATTATTGATGCGCGCCAAAGTGGCACCGCTTGCTAACGCCATTCCAGTTTTTATCGATAACTCGGTGATCACACCGCTAATGGGCGCATTGATGGTGACTTGTGTGATTGGCAGGCGAGTTTTTTCAGCCTGCGCGATCAAGGAATCGGGCATGCCCAACAGGCGCAAGCGCTCGCGCAGTGTGTGTAATAAACGGCGATTTTCACGGGGTTGCGCAAGCAGTTCATTTTGCGCGTCCAGCCATTCGGGCACTTCAAGCGTGGCAATGGGTTGCCCTTCGCTTACCGTGTCGCCCGTCGCCAGTGGCCAGACTTTTGCCACAAAGCCTCCAGCGCGCAGTTGAATCACCGCCTGATTGCGCTCGTTGAACGCCAGCTTGCCGGTAACATCCCACTCGCGCTGGGCAGCAATAGGCTTCACCAATGCCGTGCGCATACCCAGGTTTTGTACCAGGGCCGGGTTAATCCTAACCGCCGCTTGGTGCGCTCCCTCGGCCTTGGCCGCCACATATTTGGGCACCAAGTCCATATCCATAAACGGGGATTTTCCCGGTTTATCAAAATGCTGATTGGGCACCATAGGGTCGTACCAATACAGAATCTGGCGTTCGGTTTTATCTGAAGATGTTGTGTCGATACTGGTGGGCGATGGCGCTTGATGTGTGCCGAGCAAAACGCCGATAAGTGTGCCAAGTGCCAGCATCCCCAGCGCAATAAGCGTGAGTTGGCGAAGAGAAAAAATAGTCACAAAAATAACTCCTGAGCGACGATCAATATTTTCTCGCCTGCGTAAATAGAGCGCAGAAGCTCCCTATCGAACCGGGCGAGGTTGAATCGTGTGAACTCAGGTAGTGCTGGGCGGGCGCCAAATACTGGCAGGGTTAAACATGCTAAACATGGCTGCCGGTGGAATAACGGCATCTGCTAACGAGAGGTTTGTCGCAAGGCTTAATGCATCAACACGATAAATCTGCCCCGGTGTTTTGCACAGGTGGCAGCTATTCATGTTTTTGCACGAGGGGGCTTGCTTGGGGGTCTTATCGGGGCAGCAGGGCATCTTGTCCATTGCTGCCGTGTTGCCCGTCATCACCATTTCATTCATTTGCATCGCTGTATGGTTCATCGCACTGCTGTCTGGGCAGGGCGCATTGAGCAGCACGCCTGCAACAGCTTGCAGCGGTATGATCCAACTCAGCAATAAAATGAAAAGGCAGTGACGGTGCATAGGCATGGCTGTCTTTTTTCGTTTGATTAAAACTTAATCTACATTACCTGCGTGTAAACCACACTCTTTTTTAGTGGCTTCTTCCCACCACCAGCGGCCTTCGCGCTCGTGTTGCCCTGGTGCAATTGGTCGGGTGCAGGGCTCGCAGCCGATGGAGACAAAACCGCGTTCGTGCAATTCGTTGTAGGGTACTTCGCACATGCGGATGTAATCCCACACTTCTTTAGATGACCAGTTCGCCAGCGGATTAAACTTGGTGAGCTTATCACCGGGGCGAGCAAATAATTTATCGTCCTGAATTACGGGGATTTCCGCGCGAGTAGGGCTTTGGTCTTTGCGCTGGCCGGTAATCCAGGCATCTACTGTGAGCAACTTTTTACGCAATGGTTCAATTTTGCGAATACCGCAGCACTCTTTGTGGTCATCTTCATAAAAACTGAACAGGCCTTTTTCCTGCACTAGTGCGCGCACGGCATCGCCATCCGGTGAAACTACATCGATCTTAATGCCGTAATGCTTGCGTACTTTTTCGATAAAACGATAAGTCTCCGCGTGCAGGCGGCCAGTGTCTAAACAAAATACGGGTACATCCGGGCGATAGTTATGGGCCATCTCGATTAGTGCCACATCTTCTGCGCCACTAAATGAAATGGCGATATTGTCGAATTGGCTCAGCGCATATTTGATAATTTTTTGCGGGCTTTCTTGTTGCAGCTTTGCTTCAAGGTCAACAAGATTAATCTGATTTTCAGTCATGGCAGCTACTCACGGCGATTCTGTAATAGGTACTTTTTTTGTTTGGCGCGCAGGATACCAGAGCAGGGCGCTTCAGCCCAAGTAATACGCCCTGCTTGGGTTTGCTTTAGCAGGTCAAAACGGGTAGATTGCCGCCACTCTTTTTGGCTTTTTAGCCTATTTATTAACCGCTTTGGAGGTTGTTGTGGAATTAGCATGTCTTGATTTGGAAGGTGTATTGGTCCCCGAGATTTGGATTGAATTTGCCAAGGCAACGGGTATTGAAGAACTTAAAGCCACCACCCGCGACATCCCCGATTACGATGTATTAATGAAGCAGCGTCTGCGTATTTTGGAAGAGCACAAACTGGGCTTGAAAGAAATTCAGGATGTGATCGCCACCCTCAAGCCACTCGACGGCGCGGTTGAATTTGTAAATTGGCTGCGCGAGCGTTTTCAAGTAATTATTTTGTCGGACACGTTTTACGAATTCTCGCAACCGCTGATGCGTCAACTTGGCTTCCCAACTCTGTTGTGCCATCGCTTGAATATCGACGAACGCGGTATGGTGGTGGGTTACACCCTTCGCCAGCGCGATCCAAAACGTCAATCAGTATTGGCGTTGAAAACTCTGTATTACCGTGTAATCGCCGCAGGTGATTCTTACAACGACACCACCATGCTGGGCGAAGCAGATCAGGGCATCCTGTTCCACGCACCGCAAAATGTGATCGAACAATTTCCACAATTTCCGGCGGTTCACACTTACGAAGATTTGAAGAAGGAATTTATTAAGGCGAGTAATCGCGAATTGAGTTTGTAAGGTTTAAGCGCAAAAAATTCTAAAAGGCAGACTAACCATCTGCCTTTTTTTATTTCAGAACTTGATAAGGTACTAGTGACGGTTTAATCCACTAGGTTTGGATAACCGAGTATTAGCCAAAAAAACCTTTCATGGCGATAACAATAAGCGCCCCAACAGCCAAGTAGTAAAGTAGCTCATTTGAAGTTTGAAGTGACATTTTCATATAGCCTCCTTAAGTCTTCAGTGAAATGTATAGATGCGATTAAGTTATCAAGCTGCCTGTTCAGATTGTAATTTGTTTGGGCGCGCGAGTGGCAAGGGGAACTTAAAAAGTGTTCCTTGGCGCCGTTTCGAATCTACGCAAATAACACTGCCGTGCAGCTCTAAAATTCGTTTCACTATCGCCAAACCTAAACCGGTACTTTGTTGATGAAACTCAGTGGGTTTTTGTGCGCAGTAATAGCGTTCAAAAATATGTGGAATGTCTTCATCCGCCAAACCAATACCGGTGTCTTGTATACCTATTTCTACGCTACTGGATTTGTGAGTCAGGGTTAGCTCTACGCTACCGTTTTCTGGAGTATAGCGCAACGCGTTATCTATCAAGTTTTCCAATACACGCTCGATCAATGCAATATCTGCATGAACCATGTAGAGCTGGCTCGTCTGGGGGGTAGTCAGCGAAATATTTTTTTGTTGTGCAGGCAGAGAATACTTCTGTGTTACATCTTGCAGGAGCTCAGCAAGAGAAAAAATTTCTAACTGCGGCGTTATGCGCCCAGCGTCTAACTTACTCAATTCAAATAACTCTTTTACCAGTTGTGTTAAGCGGCGGCAGTGTTTAAAAGCAATATCCATATAGGTTTGGCGCTCTTCTACAGTAATAGAAGGGCGAGTGAGCATTTCCAAATAACCCTGCATAGAAGAGAGCGGTGTGCGCAGATCATGGGAGACGTTGGAGATAAGTTCGCGCCGCAAGCGATCCGTCTCTTGCAGCTTTTCCATTTGTTCACGAATGCGCGTGCGCATGGCGGCAAAAGCCGAACTTAAATAGACAATTTCATCGCGCGTACCCGCAACGGGTTCTGGCGTGGAAGATGGGTGTAAATTTAATTCCTGCTGTTGAAAGTCATTCATTTGCTGGGCGAGTTTTCGCAACGGACTAGTGAGCACTGCAAAAATCAACAGGGCACTAATAATGGCAAACAACAAAATCACAGCCAGCCCAGTGAGGCTTTGTTTCAATATATAGCTGCCACGCAATGAATCACTCAAGCTCTGCACGTTTTGTCCACCGAGAATGACATATAAATATCCAGCTAACTGCTCGTTATCCATCACCGGCCAAACGGAAAATACCCGCTCACCCTGATTGGCGCGGGGGTTGTCACCCAAAATAGGAAATGGCTGGGATTTATTGAGCCAATGTTGCAGCGGCTGAACGGAGATTTCTGGGCGAATAGATGTGTCGGGCGGCAGAGTGTGGGTGAGCACTTTGCCTGATGGATCGAGCAAATACACCTCCACTATAGGGTTGACGGTCATCACCAATGTAGCTAACTCCGTCATCGCGTTTGTATTGACAGTGCCGCCCTGAATTAAGGGCGCGCGTTGCACAATATACATCGCCAAACTTTGATTCAAATTTTGCGTAACTTCTTGATAGTAGCGGTTATTGCTCCAATTCGTGAGCGCTAAAAATGCAACACCTAACACTAAAAACAATGCAACAAACGACAATGCCAAGCGCGCGCATAAATTAGAAAACATACTGGGAACCAAACGATTCATAATTAACAATGCTCACAAAATTTGTAGCCCACACCCCAAACGGTGAGCAAATATTCTGGTGCAGATGGATTGAGTTCGATTTTTGCGCGCAGGCGATTAATGTGGCTGTTGACTGTGTGTTCATAGCCTTCGTGGCCATAACCCCACACCTTGTCCAATAATTCGCTGCGATTAAATACTCGGCCGGGATGGCTGGCAAAAAACCACAGCAAATCAAACTCGCGTGCGGTTAATTCAATATCGACTTCGCTGAGTAAAACGCGACGCTGCAATTTATCCAGCAATAATTGATTGATTTGAAGCGAGTTGGGCTCTTGTGTGTCCGGTTGTTGTGCGCGGCTACTGCGGCGCAACAAGGCGCGCACGCGCGCAGCTAACTCCAAGGAGCTGAAAGGTTTTGTTAAATAATCATCGGCACCTAATTCCAAACCCAGTACACGATCCAACTCGGTTGAGCGCGCGGTTAACATAATCAGCGGCAGGTCTACACCTTTGCTGCGCATCTCGCGGCAGACTTCCAAACCATCCATACCGGGCAAACGCAAATCCAGAATCATTAAATCCCAGTTTTCATTTAATGCTTTGTGCAGGCCTATATCACCGCGCTCGACTACTACAATCTCAGCATGAAAATCCTGCAAGTAAAGTTTGATCAAGTTTCCCAAATCAGCTTCATCTTCTACCACTAAAAATCGGCGCAGCAGAGTAGGGTGCAGTGCAGTAACCTTGGACGCGAACATAATCAATCCTCTGAAAGTGTCGGGTACAGATGCGCGAAGCCAGCGTTTGTTTCAGCGAAGGATAAAAAGAGTGTTCTGTGACGACAAAAGCACCTGAAGTTATGATGAATAACTTCAGGTGCAGCCACATTAAGGTGCTAAACGAGTAATGGTGATACGTGCAACCGGGTTATCCCAGCGGTGAATTTGCGTCAAAACAGAATCTGTTTTGCCATCGTCTTGGGTGATTACACCTGGGTGCATGGTGACTTGATTGGCGAGGTCATCGCGCTGGGCATTAAATCCCTCACCACCGGCTGCTGGGCCGGGAATACTGGCTTGCAGTTCGGTATTTTTTTCAGTGCCTGCATCGTAACTGAGTGCGTTAAAAGTCCAGCTTTGACCTATGGCCAGTTGCTTGAGCGCGATGCTATTTAAACCAGTTAAAGCATCATTGGTATTCACCAACATACTCAACACACTGAAATAGAGTTGGTCTTCTTCGCCCATAGCCACCATAGCATTGAGTGTGAACTCTTTATATTCACCGGGCATAGTCATGCCACTCGCGGTATTGGCCATGATCACCGCCGCATTTGCACTGGCTTCGGCAATGTAATCCGTCGTCGCGCCAGATTCAGCAATCATCTCAACCCCCAAACTGGCGGGCATGCCGATGGTAAATGGCTTAAACGCCGCTTTGTGTAGCGTGTAGGCCAATGGCGATAAAGGCTGCGCCGCGGTGAGATTGGTCACCTTCACTGAATAGCTCAGTGTTGTCATGGCGGCCATACTAGAGCTGGCCATTGCGCTGCTACTCGGAGCTGGGCTAGCGGCCATCATGCTGCTCATCGCCATGGAGCTGGAAGACGCCGTGTTTTTGGGTTTTGAATCACTGCCACCGCAACCACTCAATACCAGAGCCATACCGATAAAACCAAACCATTGATAGTTCATGGTAGTGCTCCTTATTTAACTGTGAGGGTCACGCGGGCAACCGGGTTTAACCAGCGTTGGCTGGATGCGTCTATATCACTCGCGCCGCCAGTGGCGTTGTGATCACCTAATACCCCGCGATGAATATGCACAAAACCTTCTGCAGTAGTGGTGACACCTGTGCCGCCTGTGCCAACCAATGCTTCCAACGGCGGAGGAACCGGCATTCCTGCCATACCGCTTGCGCCGCTGCCGCGAATTTCATCGTTGGCTTCGGTGCCCGCATCATAAGCATTGACAAGATAGGTATAGGTACCGGGCATGCTCGGCAATGTGAGGTTGTTGAGCGCGACAAAACCATCATTAGTGGGCAACAGCATCGCCGTAATCGACAGCTGAGTATTAGCAGCACCCGGATTGCCTAAATCCGCCATGGTGTATTTGCCGGGCATTAATAAGCCGCTTGCAGGATTGGCCATATTCACCGCGCCGAGAGCCTTCAAGTCAGCATCGAGGCCACTAATATCGCCGCCCTCAGCCATTGCCTGCAGATTTGCAGAAGCCGGCATACCGCTAGTAAACAAAGTGGTGCCAGCAGGGTGAGCAGAAACCAGTAATGGGGTGAAGTATGTGCCTTGGGTCAGGTTTTCAATTTTGATGCTGTAGTCAGCGGCAAACGTAGAAGGGATAAACGTTAAAGCGAGTAAGCCAACGATAAGGTTCTTTTTCATGATGTTGCTCCTGTGGTGTTTTTGACACAGGCAGAATGCGCGCAGGTGCGATTGCAATCATCACGGAATTATCACGAAACCATTACGATTTCATCAGCAGGGATTATTTAGAGCCCCACACTTTTGCAACGGCGCCATTTGAACCCAGCAAGCCCACAACGACGGCAGATAAGCCTGCGCCCAAAAAAATCACCGCCGGAATAATTGCGCCTAACTCGCCACTTGAGTAGCCAACCAATGCCGACACAAACGATAACAATAGAAATACGAACCCAATAAAATTCAGCGCAAATCGGTGCGACGCTTTGTAATTTGCCGGTTGCGCTTCAGTTTCGAAGAGCCGCAACAGCGGCCAACAGATTTTAATAAATACATTTTTCATAAAAATTCATCCAAGACTGATTGCTGAGTGAGCAGTTGATTAGGCCACTTTTTTGCGCGACGGTCAGCACGACGCGCAAAAAAGTGCCTAGTTATTGCGTGCGAGCTACCAAATTTTTACCCGCACGTTTTCATCGCGATACATGCCATCACCTGGCTTCACGTTATACACCTCGTAAAATTCCGGCATATTGGACAGTGGGCCGAGTACGCGATATTTGCCAGGAGAGTGCGGGCCGTTGATGACTTGTACACGCAGGGCTTCGTCGCGGTATTTGATTCGCCACACCTGTGCCCAGCCCATAAAAAAGCGCTGCTCCGGGGTAAAGCCATCAATGGTTTTGCCCTTTTTTCCAGCCTGCGAATTCATATAGGCTCTGTGTGCGAGCGTTACGCCGCCGAGGTCAGCAATATTTTCACCCAAACCTAATGCGCCTTGCAGATGCAAATCATCAATAGGGTTGTAAGCGTTAAATTGCTCGACCATAAGTTGCGCGCGATTTTTAAACTGGGTGGCATCTTGCTCTGTCCACCAATCGCGCAAATTGCCATCGCCATCTGAGTGGCGACCTTGGTCATCAAATCCGTGGGTGAATTCGTGACCGATCACCGCACCTATACCGCCGTAATTGACCGCATCGTCAGCTCCTACATTGAAAAAGGGCGGCTGCAAGATGGCGGCGGGAAATACAATTTCATTCATGCTGGAATTGTAATAGGCGTTAACCGTTTGCGGTGTCATGCCCCATTCACTGCGGTCGACGGGTTTGCCTAATTTTGCAATCGCGCGCTGATGTTCGCACTCCGCACTGCGCTGTAAATTGCCGATTAAATCATTCGCAACAATTTTTACACAGGTGTAATCGCGCCACTTGTCTGGGTAACCGATTTTGGTGTTGAATTTGGCCAGTTTTGCTTGGGCTTGTTGTTTGGTGGCGGGGCTCATCCACTCCAATTCATTAATAGATTGGCTGTAAGCGATACGCAAATTTTCAATCATTTTATCCATACGCACTTTGGCGTCTGGCTTGAAATAGCGTGCAACATACATCTTGCCCACCACAAAACCCAAATTGGATTCAGTCAGGCTCGCCGCGCGTTTTTCTCGTGTACGTTGTTGCTCAGTGCCATTGAGAGTTTTGCCGTAAAATTCAAAGTTCGCTTCGTCAAATACGCGGCTCAAATTGCTGGCATTACTGTTGAGCAGATGAAACCGTAAATACTGCTGCCAATGCGCCAAAGAAACCTGGGTTTGCAGTTTGGCCAGTGCCGTAACATAGGTGGGCTGATTGACTACCAGTTCATTGATATTTGCCAAGCCCGCAGCACTCGTCACCACCTGCCAGTTAACGCCCGGAGCGAGGTCATTTAATTGGGCAACTGTCATCTTGTTATAAAGTGCATTGCGATCGCGATTTTGGATTCGGCTCCAATGCAGCGCCGCGATTTGTTTCTCCAGCGCGACAATATTGGCAGCTGCTTGTTCGGCATTAGGAAAGCTGGCAAGCGCCAATAGTTTTGCGATGTACGTTTGATATTGCTTAAGCAGCTCAAGCGAGCGTGCGTCGGTTTTTAAATAAAATTCGCGGTCGGGCAAACCAAGACCGGATTGCCATGCACCGGTAATGTATTGATCGGAATTTTTGTCATCCTGATCGATATAAAACTCCACCGGTACACCCACGCCATACACCTGCCATTCACCCCATAAGCGGGTGAGATCCTGATAGGTTTTTAAATTGTCGATGCGGGTAAAAAACGGGGCCAGTGGTTTGAGACCTTGCGCTTCAATCTGTTCTTGATTAAGAAAAGATTGGTACAAGTCGGCAATTTTTTGCTCATCAGAATCGGTCGGGTGCTGTGTAGTCGCAAGGCCTTGAATCAGTTCCAGTACTTGCTCGCGGGCATTTTCGGCTAATGCATCAAAACTACCCCAGCGCGATTTGTCCGCTGGAATTTGCGTGTTGTCCACCCATTTACCGTTTACGTAGCGAAAAAAATCGTCTTGCGGCGCAACACTGAGATCCATATTGTTTTTATCAATACCGGAACCCAGTGGTAGCCCGGATAGCGTCATATCCATTGGGGATTTGTTTGTCGTGTTATTACCGCAGCCAGTAATGGCCAGTGTCAAGCTCAGCGCAAGCGATGCGGACAATGCAGTGGTGATCAATTTTTTCATGGCGATTTCCTTGAATTGTTTGCGGCAAAAGGGAAATTAATAAAGCGCGCGCTTAAACATGCCCAACGCGGTTTGATAACCCCACAATTGCAACTCGGCATCATAGCGGTCGCCTTCATCGCGCATAAATGCGTGTACACCGTTCACTTCGTGCCAAGTGAAGTTCACCTTGTTGGCAACCAAATTGGCATAGACTTTTGCGCGGCCTTCGGGCGGAATGTGTGGATCTTGTTTGCCCCAAATCATTTGCAGCTCACCTTTAATTTCACCGGTGCGCGTCAGGCTTTCATTGCCGGGGTTGGACGGTGTTAAGCCTGAATGGATATCGGTTGCGTAAAAACAGCTGGTAGCACTAATGGCCGGATGAATCGCCGCGCGATAAGCCAAACCGCCGCCCAAACAAAAACCCATAGCGCCGATTTTGCCGGAGTAATAGGGTAGGGTTTGTGCGTAGTCAATCATCGCTTGGGTATCGGTATCGTGCGCTTCCAAGGTTTTGGCGATTTTATCGGCATTGCCTTTATCGCGCCCGGCATCGTCATAACCCAATACGGTGCCGATGGGATTCAGCTCGTGGAATACTTCCGGAACAATCACGATAAAACCGTGCCCAGCCATAATTTGCGCGCTGCGACGAATCGGTGAGGTTTGTTGAAAAATTTCGGAGTAGAGGATAATCGCGGGGTATTTTTTATCGGCAACTTCAGTGGAATCTTTGGGGTGGTAAACATAACAGCGCATGATGCCGGTTGCGGTATTCAGATCAACTTGATGGTTTTGAATTAGCATTTTTTCCTCATTTCTTCATTTGACAATAATGTTTGGTAGTGCTGCTGTATTGGTATGTTACAAACCTGACCGGTTCAATGTTGTGTTGCGCACAGACTGTAAGTTGCTTAACCCTATTAATACCCTCTCAATATGAATGATCGGAGGACGTAATAATGAGATTGGAAAATGAACCCTTGCACGATGCATTAACCTGGGCAGCTGAATTTCATAATCGCATACGTGATCGGCTTCGGCATTGTAGCCAAACAGCGTCTGACGAGCGTTTAGCCTTGTTGCTGGATTATTTAGCCAACCACGAGGATCGCTTGGCAAAAATCATCGCCGCATTTGAGCGCGAGGGCGATCTAAATTCTCTCAATACCTGGTGCGTTGAGTATTTAAATGAAAAGCCAATCGCTGAGCACAAGTACAGCGATAAACCCTTGTCCGAGCTGGATCAGGATCAGATTTTGGACTTTGTCGTGTTCAAGCACTCACAGATCATTGAGCTGTTCAAAAATTTATTGGCACGCGCTGCGATCCCATCTATGACGGAGCTGCTGACCAATCTGGTCGAGCTGGAAGAGCATGAAATTAAATCCATGGTTCAAGGCGCCAATCGCTTAAGTGATGCCTGAACGACACAACGGCGTTAATTAAATTTCTGCTCAAGCGTTTCCATCAACACCTGTACCTTGGCGATGGATTCGCGATATTCCTGTTCAGTTTCTGAGCCAGCCACAATCCCGCCGCCGCCCCAGCAGTGAATTTTATTGCCGTCGCACACCAGCGTGCGAATGGCGATGCTGGTATCCATTTGGCCGTCTGCACTTACATAGCCCAAACTGCCGCAATAAAGTGAGCGGCGCGTCGGTTCCAATTCTTCGATAATTTCCATCGCCCGAATTTTTGGTGCGCCGGTAATGCTGCCGCCGGGAAAGGCATCGCGCAGTACATCAATCGCATTGGCGCCGTCTTTTAATTCCCCTGTGACCGTGCTGACCAAGTGATGGACATTGGCAAAGGTCTGCAGTTCACACAGCGCGGGCACTTTTACCTGCCCACAGTGTTTGCTTAAATCGTTGCGTAACAGGTCAACAATCATCACATTTTCGGCACGATTCTTCTGGCTGTTTTGCAGCCATTGGGCATTTTGCGCATCCTGTTCCGGGGTGGCGCCGCGTTTGATGGTGCCTTTAATCGGCTTGGTTTCCACCTGTGTGCCGCGCACTTGAATAAACCGCTCGGGCGATAAACTCAGCACCGCACCATTCTCCAATTGCATAAATCCCGAGAACGGCGAGGGCAGTACATCGCGCAAGGCGAGGTAGGCGGCAAATGGGTCGCCGCTAAATTCCGCACTGAAGCGCTGGGCAAAATTCACTTGGTAACAATCGCCTGCGCGGATATAAGCCTGAATCTTTTCCAACGCTGCGCGGTAGTCCCGCACATTAAGATTGCTTTCAAAGTCATTGATTTTAAATGACTTATCGCCACTCTTAAGGTTGCTTTTAAGTTCGTGAAACAGCGGGTTTTGCGCCGCACTTAGGCCCAGCTGTTCGATTTCCAAAAAGTTATAAGCACCGCCAAGGGTTTGACTCAGGCTCTCATTGATGACCAAACAGGCAGTTTGCAGTGCGTGATCTTGCACAATCGCCCAAGGGTAAATCCCGACACACATATCCGGCAGATTGATATCGGCCTGTGCCAGAGTGGGTAGTTTTTCCAAACGGCGGCCAAGGTCGTAGCCAAAATAGCCCAAAGCGCCGCCGATAAACGGTAGGGCAGAATGGGTTTGTGGTCGTTCTTGTTGTGGCTCTTGAGATGGCGATAAGGCTTGAGCAAGCAGAGCAAATGGGTCTTCGGTGGAATCACGACTGAGGCCATGTTGCTCGGTGATGCGCGTCACCGCGCCCTGGGTGGTCAATAATTGTTGCGGCGCGGCAGCGATAATATCGAAGCGGCCATAGCTGCTTGCCGGTCTGCCGGAATCCAACCAAAGCGCATTCGGCAAATGGCGCACCAGGCTAAACCAGTGCGCAGAATCTGGCCGATAATCTAGCGGGGTAATACGAAGCTTTTCAGCACAGGGTTTTGCAGCAATAAATTCGGGCATGGAATCTCGTCGGGCAGCACCGTTGCGGGGGCGTTATTCTACCCCATGACTGGCGGCCTGCGGCAAATAGACTTTGGCGCCAAGCCCGTTTAAGCTGCATCGTTTTGGTTCGCCTTTTCCTGAATTCGCGGTTGTTGGATTCTCTGGTTCTTGAATTCTCTGTTTAAGGGATCGTCCGATGGATGTACTTATTTTTATTTTGGCCATGGTGATTGGCGGTGTTGCGGCATGGCAAATCTTCTCTTGGTACTACGCCAAAAAATCCAAATCCCCCAAACAGGATGTCGCGGTTGAATCGCACATCTTGCTAGAACGTATTGAAAAGGTATTTAAGGTGGTACTCGCCGAGGGGTATTTCACCGAAATTTACGATCACAACACCAAAAAAGCGTTCTTCCGCATTTTCAAAACCAATAGCAAAGCGCTGGTGGTGGCCAAGGCAAAAGTGTCCGTTGGTTACGATTTCGCCAAAATGAAATTTCGCCGCGATCACAATACCCGCACTCTGGTGATCGAACACTTTGCCGATCCGGAAATTATCTCTATCGATACCGACTACAAGTTCTACGACATCAACCAAGGCATTCTCAATAAATTCGATAACGAGGATTACACCGCAATCCTCGCCGAAGCTAAAAAACTAATGCAGGAAAAAGCGCAAGAAAGCGAATTGCCAGAAATTGCCCACCAACAAGTACAAATCATGATGCAACAACTCTGCGCCTCCGCCGGATGGCAATTGGAGCAGGAAAAGGTATTAGAGCCACTCAAAACCGTTCAATTCATTACAGACGATAAAAAATAAACCGGTGATGGGTATCGTTGCACTCCACCCATCCTACGCATATAAATGTACCGGTAGGGTGGGTGGAGCCTAAGCGATACCCACCGGATAGCTACACAATGATCAAAAACAAGGACATAAAATGGTTTTAATTATTATCTTCACGCTCGTCGGTATGGGGTTGGGCGAAGCGGTGTTTTACAACAACGGTTGGATCATCGGCGGCGCGCTGGGTTTTTTAATCACTAAAACGTTCCAGTTGAGCAGCAACCTTAAACAGCTGGAGCGCGCGCTAAAACTGCTGCAAACCGCACAAGCAGCGCAAAAACAACAACCGCCGGTTACGCAAACTGCGCCCACTACACAATCTGCACCTGAACCTGTCACCGAAAGAACTCCGCTGGCTGAGCGCTTAAAAGCCCACGGCATTGAGCTGCCGCCAGAAGCATCACCCACTGTGCAGCCAGGTATCGCCATTAACCAAACTGCATTGCCTGCGACCAATACAGAATTACCCATTAGCGATGCCGAACTCGAAAACCTTGCGATGGCGAGTGCACAATCGAAAACTGAAACGATCAAACCGGCGGCAGCAATTGCGCAACGTGTACAACCGGTGCGTACACCGGCGGAACCTAATCTGTTTGAAAAAGGCATCGCCTATGTGAATCGCTTTTTCACCGAAGGCAATCCGATTGTGCGTATCGGCATGGTGGTGATGTTTTTTGGTTTGAGTTTTTTAGTCAAATACGCATCCAACCAAGGGCTGTTGCCGATCGAATTGCGCATGACAGCGGTAGCTGCGGTTGCGATAGCACTGATTGTTTTAGGTTGGAAAACCCGTGAGCGTGCTGGCGGTTATGGTTTGGTATTGCAGGGTGGTGGTATAGCAGCGCTGTACCTCACCGTATTTGCCGCGGCAAAAATGTATTCGTTAATGCCGGCTGGTGGCGCATTTGCGCTGATGTTTATTATTGTGATGCTGGGTGCATTGCTGGCGATTTTACAAAACGCACAGGTATTAGCGCTGATGGCCACTGCCGGTGGTTTTCTTGCGCCGATTCTCACCTCCGATGGCTCTGGCAATCACGTCGGTCTATTCAGTTTTTATCTGCTGCTCAATATCGGCATTCTCGCTATCGCCTGGTTTAAAACCTGGCGCCTGCTCAATGGGGTCGGTTTTGTATCTACCTTTGTGATTACCTCGGTGTGGGGCGTGCTCGATTATCAACCCCATTTATATGCGAGTACCCAGCCGTTTTTACTCGCGTTTTTTGCATTGTATTTAACCGTCTCAGTTTTATTCTCGCTCAAACAGCCGCCCAATTTAAAAGGTTTGGTGGATGGCAGTTTGGTATTTGGTTTACCCATTGTGGCCTTTGGTTTGCAAACCGCATTGCTCAAACACACAGAATACGGTTTGGCGATTAGTGCTTTAATTCTCGCAGCGATTTATATCGCACTGGCGCGTTTGCTCTGGGCGAAATACCAAACCACTCATCGCGTTTTGATCGAATCCTTCATTGCGCTCGGCGTTACCTTTGCGACTTTAACCATTCCGCTCGCGCTAGATGCGCAATGGACATCGGCCTCTTGGGCGCTGGAAGCCACCGGTTTAATTTGGGTAGGTTTGCGTCAGCAGCGTTTATTGCCGCGCTGCGCGGGTTATTTGCTGCATATGGCCGCCGCGTTTTCATTAATTATTCACGGTTTGAACGCGGGCGCACGGCCTATCATCGATGGTGATTTTATTAGTCTATTGACATTGGCTGCATCGGCCTTGTGTATTTCTTATTTGCTGACGCGATTCGCCGAGCACAGCAAGCGCGCTGAAAAACCACTCGCGTCCCTAACGATGATTATCGGCTGGCTCTGGTGGTTGTTGGCGGGCACGGAAGAACTCAAGGTGCATATCGCTGGCGAATATCAATTCCCAGCATTGATCGTATTTTTTGCCGCGTCTGTTGCGGCATTAGTCGCCTTGAGTAAAAAAATCCATTGGCCGGAATTAACCCGCATCGGGTTCTGGTTGTTGCCGCTGTGTAAGTTGGTATCAATGCACAATTTTGGCGAAGGCATTTTTATTGGTTACGCTGTTTATCCATCGCAACACTGGGGCTTGTTAGCATTAGGGGTTTTTGTTGCGGTGCAATACCGTTTTTTATGGCAACAAACCGGTCGCAGCAGTTGCGGCATGTTAAGTGTTTACCATGTATTAACCGCGTGGTTTTTATTTAGCTTAATCGGGTGGGAGGCGAGCTACTGGCAAAACGAATTGCATTGGTACGGCACCAGCGCTGCTATTTTATGGTTCGTCTGTTTAGTTGCGCCTATGCTCGCGCTGTTGTATTTAACTAACAAAACCATGTGGCCTTTTGCGCAATATCCCAACGATTATAAAAACCTGATTCCCGCACCGGTTATGCTCGGCTTGTTGTTCTGGTTTATTGCGGCCTGCCACTACTCGGGCATGACGGATCAATTTTATTTACCCGTGTTAAATCCGCTTGATCTAGCCCAAGCCGCTGTGCTGGTTATTTTCGCCTATGCAGTTAAACGCGGTTTTATCGGCCTTGCTAATACACCCACAGAATTGCGTTACGGTGCGATGGGAATATTGGCGTTTGCGTGGGTCAATGTGGTGTTACTGCGCGCGATCCACCAATACGCCGCAATCGACTACAACGCCGCCGTGATGTGGGATTCAGTAGTAGTACAAATGTCGCTCTCCATTTTGTGGGCAGTCTGTGCGCTGGGCATTATGAATTTGTCGCGCCGTTTGCAAGAGCGAAAGCTGTGGATGCTGGGCGCCGGTTTATTAGGTTTAGTCTTATTAAAACTCTTCACCAAAGACCTAACCGGCACCGGCACACTCGCTCGCATCGTTTCATTTATGGTTGTCGGCGGCTTGATGTTGTTGATCGGTTATTTATCGCCGATTCCGGCGAAGGTGAAATCGGCGGAACAAAATGTTTCTGATTAGCTAACGCAATTCATTTAATTAACACCTATGGATCCCCGCAGGCGGGGATGACGGCGAGCAAGTAGTAACATGAGGGAGTCGTTATTCCCCCTTAAAAAATTCAGAGGGGAGTCGTCATTCCCGCTTGCGGGAATCCAGTCCTTAAAAGGTAAATAAACAATGATCAATATTAAAAAATACCGTCATCCCCGCTTGTGGGGATCCATAGGTCTTAATTATGTTGGACTAGGCGTTTTTATCTTAGGCGCAAGCACAATAGTCAACGCCGACGTTATTCCCGTATACCAAATCGATAAAGCGCCCGACACCTATGTGCAAACCACGCTCACTCACGATATCTATCGCTACAGTGCCGATGCGCGCTTAAATGATCTGGTAGTGACTGATCAGCAGGGCAATAAGTTGCCGTATCGCCTTGTTGCACCCAGTGCAAAAAATACTGAGCAGTCGCAACAAACGCCGGTGCGTTTTTTTCCAGTGCCCGTTGGTGCGCCGCCGGAAACATTGTTGGCGTTAAGTAGTGCGTCCATTCGGTTAGATGCAAATGAAATTTCTGTGAGTGTAGTAAAGAGTCATAAAGAAGAACTGCTCGACCAAACCGCGCCTACGGATTTTTATGTGGTGGATTTAAGTGATTTGCGCACCCGTGCTGATGCGTTAATGGTGTTATGGCCAGTGAATGAGCAGCACCAATATCTGGAGGTGCAAGTGAACGGCACCAACGATATGACCAACTGGACACCCATCACCAAAACAACACTGGTGCAATTGCACAAAGACGGCGAGCAATTAACCCGCAATAAAATCACGCTTAACCTCAAGGAATTTGAATACGCTTATTTGCAATTGAAATTTATGCGCGGTGGTGAAAATTTACAGCTCACCCAAGTCGCAATTGAAAATACCGATAAAACCACCAACGCG
>CAXAVL010000014.1:0-35804 GCA_963971905.1 uncultured Cellvibrio sp. | reverse complement strand
AAAGCCACTAAATGAATGACCAACGAAAATTTTATTATTCGCATCGACACGATAAGAATTTTTTAATAACGGAATAACCTGATCAGCAAGAAAAGCAGTGTACTCTTTCGCATGACCTGAGGCTTTACGTGCTGCTGATGAATGACCGCTAGACTCATCAGGGGAATAGGTTGGAGTATAATCCCGCGTACGACTGATCGTGCGATCATCACCCTTTGAATAAGAAACACCTACAACAATAGCCTCTTTCACCACATTCCCACCCATTAGAGCCATAGCACCATTGGTAATCGGAAAGCCCCAACTAGTGTCATTAACGATAATAAGTGGGTAAGCCGCTTTAGTGTCCGCATAAGACTTGGGCAGCTGAATATAAAGCTCATATTCTTTATTGTTGCTATTCGCATGAATACTTTTTGTTTCATAGGCAGGATAACCAAAAGGCGGCATTTCGCTGGCATAAACACTAGTTACAAAACTATTAGCTCCTATAATGCACGACAACAAAAACATTTTTTTGAATGACATTTAACTTCCTTAGCTATTGATGATTACCAGTTATTAATTGGTTATTTCGATTTACTGACTAAAGATCAACAAGCACGCCTGCTTTCGCAAAAGCCTGATCGAGATACTGTACATTTTCCGATGGATGACGCAATTCAGACTCAGGAACACCTTTGCTATTGGCGATAGCAGCAACTCGACCCTGCTTATGAAATACAGTATTGGGAAAGTTACGGGCGATAGGATCCTCATAGGCTTTTTGAGGAGCAACAATCTTCCAACCTTTAGCGCGCAAATGCGCAATAAGATCACCGACAAACAATGCTGCCGCATCATTTTCGTGTAAAAGCATTACATGCCGTGGTGAACGGCCGAGAGTTTTTTTAGCGATTGCGTCATAAAACTCGATGGATTCATACAGCGTATCCACATAAAATTGTCGCGCCTTATCATAATCAATTGCCTTTTTCTCTTCAGCTGCTTTGCTAAACAGCGCACTTATATACCAGTCAAAATTATCGATAGTGACATAGCCATCTTTGTAGCCGAGTTCGTTGATTGATTGCTGCAACGAAGTGATTGCCGCCACATCTTTGCCATAATGCAGATAGGGGAAACGGTGATAGGGTAAAAAGTGTGGGAGTGGCTTTAATAGTAAGTGGGCTTTGTAAACATCAGCCGGATAATCCAATACACCTAACTCGCTTGCCGATTGGTGGCTAAAGCTATGATTGGCCAAATGAAATCCGGCTGCGGCATATTGTTCCAATCGTTTTTTCGTATTGGCATTAATGTAATCCGCTTTCACAAAAAATAATGCGTCTGGTACCTTTGCAAAAACCAGTGCATCAGTCAGCCGTTTGGTGCGCTCCTGCCCTGTCATTAACGCAGAATCGGGCGTCGGGGCATCATCAAAAGTAAAGGCGATTTCACGCGCACTAATAAGGGGGGTAACCAGCATAAACAATATTGGCATCAGATAGTGCAAGAGATTTTTCATGGCAGTTCCGTTTTTATCAGTTTTATCCAGAGCTATGCGTTTGTTGTTAAAGCAAACAGTCGCCTTATACAGGCATAGTTTTTTACAGACCGCACCAATATCCGATAGTTCAAATGCGTGAAATTATACAGTTTATTAATCCATACAGCGTACAATAGCCGCACACACGCAGCAGCGCAGTCTTGACGAATACGAGCTTCGTATCACCCATCACCTAAAGGCCTTTTATGGCAACGCTACGTGTTCGCTACCAAACCATTGAGTTTGGCACTACTGATATTCACGTGCGCAGCCTGCGCGACAATCAAGAATTTTCTGACGATAAAGGCGAAGCAGAGGCTTTAGGTATTTCGTCCGCTTCGTGGCCGCTCTTTGGTATTGTATGGCCATCAGGAGAGGTACTTGCGCAATTGATGGTGGATTATGCGGTGGGCGAAAAACGTATTTTAGAAGTAGGTTGCGGCATAGCCTTAGCGAGTTTGGTATTGAATCATCGCCATGCGAATATTACTGCGACAGACTATCACCCGGAAGTGGAGGGTTTTTTAATTGGAAACGCCACACTCAATCAAGACAAAATCATCCCGTTTATTCGCACCGGCTGGAATGACCCACTCAGTGGATTGGGCTTGTTCGATATTATTATCGGCAGTGATTTATTGTATGAAAGCGAGCATGTGGGATTACTATCGGAATTTATCAACCAACATGCCGCGCCGCAGTGCGATATTATTTTGGTTGATCCGGGGCGTGGACATCACGCTAAATTTAGTAAAAAAATGATTGCGCTTGGCTACTCACATAGCCAACGCAAGCCGGAAATTGCAATAAAAACCAGCCAGCTTTTTAGTGGGCAAATACTCACTTACAGCCGCTGACAGAAGTAAAGAGTTAGGCCAATTTTTCTTGTGTGCAGTGAAAACTATTTTTTATCTCGCCGCCATCCACCGAGTGTAAATGCACATCAAAACCCCAGAGGCGATGCAGATGTTTTAATACTTCCGGTGTTGAATCACCCAACGGGCGGCGGTTGTGCATAAAGTGATGCAAGGTTAAAGATCTGTCACCGCGCACCTCAACATTGTAAACCTGAATATTTGGTTCGCGATTACCCAAATTATACTGGCCCGCCAAAGTCTCTCGCAGCCGTTTAAATCCTGTTTCATTATGAATAGCATCGACATTAATTTTATCTTGCTGATCGTCATCAACAATGCTGAACAATTTTAAATCGCGCATGACTTTAGGTGATAAAAACTGCAGAATAAAACTTTCATCTTTAAAATTTTTCATTGCAAATTGTAGGGTTTCCTTCCAATCTGAACCGGCAATTTCCGGAAACCAGTGGCGGTCTTCCGCTGTGGGGTTTTCGCACATCCGGCGAATATCAGACATCATTGAAAATCCCAGCGTATAAGGATTAATACCGCTGAAATAAGGGCTATCGTAAGCCGGTTGCGCCACCACACTGGTGTGTGACTGTAAAAATTCCAGCATAAACCCATCGTTTACATAGCCACGCGCATGCAACTCATTTAACAAGGTGTAATGCCAAAAAGTCGCCCAGCCTTCATTCATTACTTGGGTCTGACGCTGCGGATAAAAATACTGGGCAATTTTACGCACAATACGAATCACTTCGCGCTGCCAAGACTCTAACAAGGGCGCGTTCTTTTCCAAAAAATACAAAATGTTTTCTTGTGGCTCAGATGGAAAGTGGGGCGCATTATCTTGCGATTCACTCGCAGCTGATTTAGGAATAGTACGCCATAAATCGTTTACATGTTTTTGCAAATACTCTTCGCGTTCACTTTGACGGCGCTCCTCTTCATGCGCAGAGATTGGATAGGGGCGCTTGTAGCGATCCACACCATAATTCATTAACGCATGGCACGAATCCAAAATATCCTCTACTGCCGCTATGCCGTGGCGCTCTTCACATTTACTGATATAGTTTTTGGCAAAAACCAAATAATCAATAATCGAGCTGGCATCAGTCCAGGTGCGGAATAGATAATTGCCTTTAAAAAAAGAATTGTGCCCATAACAGGCGTGTGCGATCACCAATGCCTGCATGGTCATGGTGTTCTCTTCCATTAAATATGCGATGCAAGGGTTAGAGTTAATCACAATTTCATAAGCCAAGCCCATTTGCCCGCGCTTATAGGAATGTTCAGTACTGAGCAGTTGTTTACCGTAGGACCAATGGCTGTAACCAATTGGCATACCCACAGATGAATAGGCGTCCATCATCTGCTCTGAACTAATTACTTCAATTTGATTGGGGTAAGTATCCAAACCAAATTCTTTGGCTAACTCACCAAGAATTTGGTCGCACTCCCGAATCAGATCAAAATTCCACTCGGATGTCACAAACAAGGGCTTATTCATGCAACCTTCTTATGAAAAAGTTCACGAAACACGGGGTAGATATCACCCACTTCGCGGATATGTTGCAGCGCAAAACATTCCGGATACTCATCGCGAATCGATTCGTAAGTAGTCCAGAGTGCTTGATGCTCGTTGTGGGTAATTTCTATATAGGAAAAATATTGGCAATTAGGCAGCAGATCATCGACCAATATATCGCGACACACATCGGAGTCCTCACCCCAGTTATCGCCATCGGATGCCTGAGCACCGTAAATATTCCACACTTCCGGTGAATAGCGGTCCTGAATGATTTCCTGCATCAGTTTTAACGCACTGGATACAACCGTTCCACCCGTTTCGCGCGAGTGAAAAAATTCATTTTCATCCACTTCTTTAGCGCTGGTGTGATGGCGAATAAATACGATTTCTGTTTTTTCATAATTTCGCTGCAAAAATAAATACAGCAAAATAAAAAATCGTTTGGCGATGTCTTTGGTGGCCTGATCCATAGAGCCAGACACATCCATAATACAAAACATCACCGCCTTGGAACGTGGAATCGGCTGCTTGATATGCAGGTTGTATTTAAGGTCAAAGGTGTCTAACCAAGGAATGCGCCCAATGGCTTTTTCCAATTTGGCAATTGCTTCTATTACAGCTGCCAAGCGCGCTTTGTTGCGCAGCTCTTCCGGCACTGCATTCAAAGCCAGTAACTCTTCTTGCAGCTCAGCCAATTGGCGCCGTTTGCCCGACGCCAACGCAATGCGGCGCATATTGGCGGAGCGCAGTGAGCGCACAATATTAATGCGCCCCGGTTGCCCCTCATTGGCGATACCAGCGCGCACTGTCTTAAACTCTTCCAAACCAGACAGTTGCCGCTTAATCAGATTCGGCAACTCCAAGCCATCAAACATAAAATCCAAAAACTCTTCCTGCGATAAGGTAAATGAAAAATCATCCATTCCCTCACCGGAATCGCTCGCTTTACCCCCACTACCCTGCCCGCTACCACCTTCCGGCCGCGCGATTTTATCGCCTTCCGAAAAGTGTTTATTGCCAGGTAGCACACGTTCGTTGTAACCACCTTGGCCATGATAAATAACAGGCTCACTGATATCCCGCGCGGGAATACTGACTTTACCGCCCTTATCAATATCGGTAATTGACCTTTCACTGACCGCATCAGAAACGGCCTTTTGGATTTGTTGACGATAGCGCCGCAAAAAGCGTTGGCGATTTACGGCGCTTTTGTTTTTAGCATTGAGACGTCGATCAATAATGTAGCTCATAACCCAACCTTAACATGATGAAGGTAAAACACTTTCAGGTTATCCAGTTAAATTATTGCGACTTTCTTACCCGCAAATACCACTCAGACAATAGCCGCACTTGTTTTTCCGTATAGCCACGCTCCACCATTCGCTGTACAAAATCGTGATGCTTTTTCTTGTCTTGCACAGAGGCTTTGGCATTGAAGGAAATAACCGGCAGCAGATCTTCGGTATTGGAGAACATTTTTTTCTCGATCACAATGCGCAGTTTTTCATAGCTGCGCCAATCCGGATTTTTCCCCGCATTGTTTGCTTTGGCACGCAACACAAAATTGACAATTTCGTTGCGGAAATCTTTAGGATTGCTGATGCCCGCCGGTTTTTCGATTTTCTCCAGCTCATCGTTAAGTGATGAGCGGTTGAGAATTTCACCGGTTTCAGGGTCGCGATATTCTTGATCCTGAATCCAGAAATCCGCATAGGTCACATAGCGATCGAAAATATTTTGCCCGTATTCGGCATAGGATTCCAAATAAGCGGTTTGGATTTCCTTGCCGATGAAATCGACATACTTGGGTGAAATGAATTCTTTTAAGGCATTCAAATACTTTTCTTGCACTTCTTTGGGGAATTGCTCCTGCTCGATTTGCTGCTCCAGCACGTACATTAAATGCACCGGGTTAGCCGCAATTTCGGTGGGATCAAAATTAAACACCTTGGATAAAATCTTAAAGGCAAAACGGGTAGACAAGCCATTCATGCCTTCATCTACACCGGCCGCGTCGCGGTACTCTTGCAAAGATTTTGCGCGCGGATCTGTATCTTTTAAATTTTCACCATCGTAAACGCGCATTTTAGAAAAAATATTGGAGTTCTCCGGTTCTTTAATGCGCGACAGCACCGAAAACTGTGCCAGCATGCGTAAAGTATCCGGCGCGCAGGGCGCTTTGGAGAGCGATGAGTTTTGCAACAGCTTCTCGTAAATTTTCATCTCCTCAGTCACACGCAAGCAATAAGGCACTTTGACTATATAAACACGGTCAATGAAAGCCTCATTATTTTTGTTGTTGCGGAAGTTTTGCCATTCAGATTCATTGGAATGCGCAAGGATAACGCCATCGAATGGAATAGCACCCAGCCCTTCTGTACCGTTGAAGTTGCCCTCTTGGGTTGCGGTTAACAGAGGATGTAAAACTTTGATGGGAGCTTTAAACATCTCCACAAATTCCATCAAACCCTGGTTAGCGCGACACAATCCGCCGCTAAAACTATAAGCATCCGGGTCATTTTGCGGGAACTCTTCCAACTGGCGAATATCGACTTTGCCAACCAGCGAGGAAATATCCTGATTGTTTTCATCACCCGGCTCGGTTTTAGTGATCGCAATTTGGTTAAGAATAGACGGGTAAACTTTAACTACTTTGAACTGGGTAATATCCCCGTGAAATTCGTGCAGACGTTTGGCCGCCCAAGGTGACATGATCGTTTTAATATAACGACGAGGAATGCCGTAATCTTCCTCCAGGATTTTTCCGTCTTCATCGGGATTAAATAAGCCTAAGGGCGATTCAAAAACAGGTGATCCTTTAATGCAATAGATAGGCATTTTTTCCATTAAGGATTTCAACATTTCCGCCAGTGATGATTTACCACCACCCACTGGGCCGAGCAGATACAGAATTTGCTTCTTCTCCTCCAGCCCTTGTGCTGCATGCTTGAAAAATGACACTATCTGCTGGATGCACTCTTCCATGCCATAAAATTCATTAAAGACTTTATAGCGCTTCATAATTTTGTTGGAAAAAATTCGGCTTAGGCGTGCATCTTGCGATGTATCAATCATTTCCGGCTCACCAATCGCCATGAGCATACGCTCAGCGGCGGAGGCATAAACGCTGGGATCTTTTTTACAGAGTTCGAGATACTCCTGAATCGTCAATTCTTCCTGCTGGGTAGTTTCAAAACGCTCGCGGTAATGGCTGAAAATACTCATAATCTACCTCGGGTTAGCGACTAAAGCGGCAAACAACAGACTGGTAAAACAGTAAACGATTTTCACTGCAACAAGCTATAAAAAATTCTCCATCAACTCATACTTCTAAGCATAGCCCTAAAATTCTCAAGCATTAAAGGGAATAACAAATTATTGACTGATTTCTCGCTACACTTTTACACTCAAAAAACGCGCCAAGTAATTCAAGCTTATAGAAGAGACCGTATGAAGCCCGCTATAACAAACTCGATAAATTCTATTTTTATACGTATAAATTATTGATCTGGACTCTATGATTTCAATCCCTTGGTTAAACCCTGACAGCTATGATTTTCCCGATCCAGCCAATGCGCTGGATGACCCAGAAGGGTTATTGGCCGTAGGGGGAGATTTATCGCCAGAGCGAATTCTGGCCGCTTATCATCGCGGAATATTCCCCTGGTTTAATAAAGGCGACCCCATTTTGTGGTGGAGCCCCAGCCCGCGCACCGTGATATTTCCTGATCAACTTCATATTTCCAAAAGCCTGCGCAAAACCCTGCGCCAAGGCATATATCGCGTGACCTTTGACCAGTGTTTTGGCGCAGTGATGCGCTGCTGCGCTGCGCCTCGCTCCTACGCTGACGAAACCTGGATCAGTGAAGACATAATTGCCGGTTACTCTGCACTGCATGAACACGGCTTTGCGCACTCGGTTGAGGTGTGGCGTGATGATGAACTGGTGGGCGGGCTTTACGGTATAGCACTGGGGAAAATATTTTTTGGTGAGTCCATGTTCAGCCGCGCAGACAATGCATCTAAAGTCGGCTTTGCCCATTTGGTGCGACAGCTACGCGAATGGGAGTTTCAGCTGATCGATTGCCAAGTAGCAAACGATCATTTATTTAGTTTGGGAGCTGTTGAAATCCCCCGTGAAGAATTCCAGCAAATGCTGATAGACTTTACCGATAGGCCCAGTGCGAATATGTTGTCTTGGTCAACATTGACTGTCGCTGCTTGGGAATAATCGGATTTACGCGAGGCAACCATGTCTGACCTCTCTACCCTCAAGCTTTTCGCAACCCAACCTCATCCCTGCAGCTATCTTGATGGCCAGGAGGCAACTACTGTTTTTGTCGATCCAGAAGCCAAAATGGATCCAACACTCTATACCCAGTTGTCGCAACTGGGCTTTCGGCGCAGCGGCGCACACCTGTATCGCCCACAGTGCCTGCGCTGCCAAGCTTGCGTGTCCTGCCGAATCCCTGTCAATCTGTTTAAACCTAATCGCACCCAACGCCGCTGTTTGCAGCGTAATCGCGACTTATCGCTGCATGTTGCCCACAGTATCAACACACTCGAACACTACAACCTTTACTCACGCTATATCGAAAACCGCCATCAAGATGGCGATATGTACCCCCCATCTGAAGATCAGTACAAGGCATTTCTCACTAGCGAGTGGGGGATCACCCAATTTATTGAATTTCGCCTCGACGGGCGCTTGATAGGGGTATCGGTCTGCGACCAGCTAGGTGATGGACTTTCGGCGGTATATACCTTTTATGATGCCGCCGAGGAAAGCCGTAGCCTAGGTAGATTCGCCATACTCGCTCAAATTGAAAAAGCGCGAAACCTGGGGCTTGATTACTTGTATCTGGGTTATTGGATTAAAGAATGTGAAAAAATGAACTATAAAATTCAGTATCGCCCATTGGAGTTACTGGTGAACCGTCGCTGGATGCGTCTCAACTGAATAGACCACCCTCAACTTGCACAGATTTGCAGCAAATCAAAGGGATAAATTGCAGCAAACCTCGCTTTTCCTCCCTTTCCCCTTGGCGCCGCTGGTTAATTAAGGCACAATTCACGCCTATTTTTTTACCCCCATCCTACCGCCCCGCGCGCTGGATCAGACTTGTTGAAAACCTGAGGAAACTGCCGCATGGCAAAAGACGATTGCATTGAATTTGATGGCGAAGTGGTTGATACCCTGCCCAACACCACCTTCCGCGTAAAACTGGAGAATGGACATGTGGTCATTGCCCACATTTCCGGCAAGATGCGTAAAAACTACATCCGCATTTTGACAGGCGATAAGGTTAAGGTTGAGATGACTCCCTACGACCTGAGCAAAGGTCGCATCACCTATCGCGCACGTTAATCGCATCAGTTAACGTTTTGCATAAAAACAAAAAGCCGCACATGTGCGGCTTTTTGTTTTTGGAGTAATTTTTAAATCATCACAATGCAGTTTTTAAGCAGGCTGCGCATGTTTGGGTTTGGCTTTTACATCAATAATCAGTTTATCCTCAGCCGGATCCACATCTACGTCTACTGTTCCCCCGCCATGAGAAAGCGATCCAAACAGGATTTCTTCAGCCAGTGGTTTTTTCAGTTTATCCTGAATTAACCGCGCCATCGGACGCGCCCCCATTTTCACGTCGTACCCATGGATAGCGAGCCACTCGCGCGCCTCATCGCTAATTTCCAAGGTAACGTGTTTATCATCCAATTGGGTTTGCAACTCCATCAGGAATTTATCAACCACAGTTTTGATGGTGCTGAGTGTCAGCGACGCGAATTGGACAATGGCATCCAAACGATTGCGGAACTCCGGGGTAAACATTTTTTTAATCGCTTCCATACCATCAGATGTGTGATCTTGATGAGTAAAACCGATAGACGCACGACTCATCACTTCCGCACCCGCGTTGGTAGTCATAATTAGAATTACATTGCGGAAATCTGCTTTGCGGCCATTGTTATCCGTCAAGCTACCGTGATCCATTACTTGCAGCAGCAAGTTGAATACCTCAGGATGCGCCTTTTCAATCTCATCCAATAACAATACACAATGTGGTTGCTTGGTGATGGCATCAGTTAACAAGCCGCCCTGATCAAAACCCACATAGCCCGGTGGAGCGCCAATCAAACGAGATACGGTATGACGCTCCATGTACTCAGACATATCAAAGCGAATTAACTCCATGCCCATGCAAGACGCAAGCTGGCGACAAACTTCGGTTTTGCCAACACCAGTCGGGCCCGCAAATAAGAAAGAGCCAATCGGTTTTTCTGTCGAGCCCAGACCAGCGCGCGATAATTTGATCGCAGTGGCCAATGTATCGATTGCTTCATCTTGACCAAACACGGTCATTTTCAAATTCTGATCCAGTTTACGCAATTGCTCTTTATCAGAAGACGACACACTTTTTGGCGGAATTCGTGCGATTTTTGCGACCACATTTTCCACATCGGTAACACCAATGGTTTTTTTGCGTTTACTGGCCGTCAGTAATTGCTGGTAAGCGCCCGCCTCATCAATCACATCAATTGCTTTATCGGGCAAGAAGCGATCATTGATATAGCGTTCAGCCAATTCAGCCGCTGCACGCAATGCAGCATCGGTATAACGCAAATTGTGATGTTTCTCAAAACGACTTTTGAGTCCTTTTAAGATTTGATAAGTCTCCTCCACGGTCGGCTCATTGACATCAACTTTTTGGAAACGACGTGAGAGCGCGCGGTCTTTATCAAAAATACCGCGATACTCTTGATAAGTCGTTGAGCCCATGCAACGAATCTCGCCAGATGACAACAATGGCTTTAACAGATTGGATGCGTCCATCACACCACCAGACGCTGCACCGGCACCAATAATGGTGTGGATCTCATCGATAAACAATATAGAGTTTTTTTGCTTCTTTAATTCGCTTAGCAAACTTTTGAAACGTTTTTCAAAGTCACCGCGATACTTGGTGCCCGCCAACAGCGCCCCCATATCCAACGAATAAACCACGCTATCCGCCAAAATTTCAGGCACATCGCCATCCACAATACGCTTGGCCAGACCTTCTGCGATCGCCGTTTTACCAACGCCAGATTCACCCACTAACAGCGGATTATTTTTACGGCGGCGGGACAAAATTTGGCAGACACGCTCCACCTCAAACTCGCGCCCAACCAATGGATCAATACGCCCTTGCATCGCCGCTTCATTCAAATTTGCGGCAAAATTTTCTAATGGACTTTGTGAAGAAGATTCACTCGTTGCTGCATCCTCATCCTGATTTTCTTGCGCAGAATGATGATCATGACTGTGATCAGTATGACCAGACACTTTATGAATGCCGTGGGTGATGTAATTCACCACATCGATTCGGGCAATACTTTGCTGTTTTAGATAATAAACCGCCTGACTTTCCTGTTCGCTAAAAATAGCGACCAGAACATTAGCGCCAGTGACTTCTTGTTTACCGGAGGATTGCACATGGAACACCGCGCGCTGCAATACACGCTGGAATCCCAGTGTTGGCTGGGTCTCACGCTCGGAATCATTTTCAGGAATAAGTGGGGTTGTTGAATCGACAAACTCGATCAACTCTTTACGCAGCCCTATTAAATCAGCACCACAAGCGCGCAATACATTTGCAGCAGAATCATTGTCGATGAGCGCCAACAATAAATGCTCTACCGTCATAAATTCATGGCGCTTGGAACGCGCACCTTTGAAAGCAAGATTTAAAGTTACTTCAAGATCTTTACTTAACATCGCGCTTACCCTCATCTAACCAACAAATTTAAAATCTACTCTTACTACTCCGCCTTATCTAAACCGCCGCAAACTGAACCGGATCTGAATGCTTTAGCAAAGCTATTCATTCTCCATCGTCAACCGCTTCGATTTCGCACAGCAGCGGATGCTGATTCTCTCTTGCATATTGATTCACTTGCGCCGCTTTTGTTTCAGCTATATCACGAGTATAGATGCCACAAACCGCTTTGCCTTGTACATGTACCGTTAACATGATTTGGGTAGCTTTTTCGCGCGACATGGAAAAAAACACTTCCAGTATTTCCACCACAAAATCCATCGGTGTGTAGTCGTCATTCAACAACATCACCTTGTACATCGGTGGCCGCTTTAGCTTTGGCTTGGACGTTAAAACGGCAAGGCCACCATCTGAGTCATCAGCAAACTTGTCGTCGTCTTTAGCTAAGGTTAGTTGAAGGTTTTGGAGATTGCCCATAGAGATTCAATACAAATTAAAAATGATTAGTCGTTCGAAAGTATTGTAACTCATCGGCATAACAAGCCCTAATGCAGTCTAATACGGATAAATGCTTGACTTTGGGTCAATTGTTGGATAAAAAAAGAGCACAGCTGCACACAAATGCGGCACATAGTTCAAATAAAAGCACCAAAACTCAAATAACGACGCTCATTGTTACAAAACTGATATCTCGTCCAACCCCAAGCAAGTGCTGTACTTGGGACAATAATAACGACAGTGATGTTTTTCAAGGGCATCACTTGGGCAGAAGGACTCCAATCATGCCAACAGGCACAGTTAAATGGTTCAATAATGCAAAAGGTTATGGCTTTATCCTTGCGGATGAAGGAGGTGAAGATCTATTTGCACACTATTCCGCCATCACAATGGAGGGCTATAAAACCCTCAAGGCTGGCCAACAGGTAACATTTGATGTTACCAAGGGCGATAAGGGGCTACATGCGGTGAATATCGCTGCCCCCGCCAATGAAGGTAATGTGGAACACAGCAGCCGAAAGAGCGCAGTTCCAGCCTAGGTTTGGCACAAAAAGCCCCCAATAAAAAAGCCCCTCGTATTGCTACGAGGGGCTTTTAGTGCTTTCGGTACCTGGAAGCCTTAGCTCAAGCTTGCCAATACTGCATTAAAGGTGGCGCTTGGGCGCAGGGCAGCAGAGGCTTTGGCAACATCCGGGCGATAATAACCACCCAAATCAACCGGCTTGCCTGCTGCAGCTTTCAATTCAGCCACAATGGTAGCTTCGCTGTCAGCCAAGGCTTTTGCAACAGGGGCAAACTCTGCTTGCAACGCAGCATCTTCTGTTTGCTCGGCAAGCGCTTGGGCCCAGTACAGTGCCAGATAGAAATGGCTGCCACGGTTATCCAATTCACCAGCCGCACGGCCTGGCGATTTGTTTTCATCAAGGAATTTGCCGTTAGCCTGATCCAGAGTCTTGGCAAAAATTTTGGCTTTAACGTTATTAGTAACGCTGCCAAAATGATCCAAAGACTCTGCCAGTGCCAAAAACTCACCCAATGAATCCCAGCGCAGGTGCCCTTCTTCCACGAACTGTTGCACGTGTTTAGGAGCAGAACCACCAGCGCCCGTCTCAAACAAACCACCACCATTCATCAAAGGAACGATCGACAGCATTTTGGCTGAAGTACCTAATTCCATAATGGGGAATAAGTCAGTGAGGTAGTCGCGCAGTACGTTACCAGTCACGGAAATAGTGTCTTTACCTACACGGATACGATCGAGCGAGTATTGAATCGCCTCTTCTGGAGTCTTGATGTAAATCTCCAGACCAGAAGTGTCGTGATCTTTCAGGTAAGTATTTACCTTGGTGATCAGTTGCGCATCGTGAGCGCGTTTTGGATCCAACCAGAACACCGCTGGAGTACTGGAAGCACGTGCACGATTAACTGCAAGCTTCACCCAATCCTGGATTGGTGCATCTTTAACTTGGCAAGCGCGGAAGATATCGCCTTGCTCAACGGCTTGTTCTATCAGCACTTTACCTGCTGCATCAACCACGCGCACAACGCCGTCAGTAGGGATTTGGAAGGTTTTGTCGTGTGAACCGTATTCTTCTGCCGCTTGCGCCATCAAACCAACGTTAGGCACGCTGCCCATGGTTTTGGGATCAAATGCGCCGTGCTTTTTGCAGTCGTCGATAACTACTTGATAGATACCGGCGTAGCAGCGATCCGGGATACAGGCTTTGGTATCTTGCAGCTTGCCAGCGGTGTTCCACATTTTGCCTGAGTCACGGATCATCGCGGGCATAGAAGCGTCAACGATCACATCGCTTGGCACGTGCAGGTTGGTAATGCCTTTGTCGGAATTCACCATCGCCAACTCGGGGCGATCAGCGTACAGCGCTTGAATATCCGCTTCGATTTCAACTTGTTTGTCTGCAGGCAAGGATTTGATTTTGGCGTACAGATCGCCGATACCGTTGTTCAAATCAACTTTTAACTCGCCCAACACAGCTGCGTGCTTTTCCAATACCGGCGCGTAGAACACAGATACAAAGTGACCGAAAATGATCGGGTCAGACACTTTCATCATGGTCGCTTTCAAATGCACAGACAGCAATACACCAGATTTTTTAGCATCGTCAATTTGCGCCGCGATGTAAGTGCGCAGTGCATTTTTACTCAATACTGAGGCATCGATAATTTCGCCAGCCAATACTTTTACGGTTTCTTTTAATACTTTAGTGCTGCCATCTTTGCCAACCAATTCGATTTTCAGGTTGCCAGCATCAGCAATCAGCGCCGATTTTTCGCTGCCGTAGAAATCACCGGCGGTCATGTGTGCCACATGAGATTTAGAGTCAGCAGCCCAAGCACCCATTTTGTGCGGATTCTTGCGCGCGTAATTTTTGACTGACAGGGGTGCGCGACGGTCTGAGTTACCTTCACGTAAAACCGGGTTTACTGCAGAACCTTTGATTTTATCGTAACGGGCTTTAGCGTCTTTTTCTGCATCGTTAGCTGGATTCTCAGGGTAATCTGGCAGCTTGTAACCTTGGGATTGTAATTCTTTGATCGCCGCTTTTAATTGTGGAATTGAAGCGCTGATATTGGGCAACTTAATAATGTTTGCTTCGGGCGTAGTCGCCAATTTACCCAACTCAGCCAAATGGTCGCCAATACGTTGTGCGTCGGTCAACAGCTCGGGAAATGCCGCGATGATACGTCCAGAGAGGGAAATATCGCGGGTTTCTATGGCTATGCCGGAAGATTTGGTGAAGGACTGAACGATGGGAAGTAGGGAGTAAGTTGCCAGGGCTGGCGCTTCGTCAGTTTGGGTATAAATAATTTTTGAATCTGTCATTTAAAGATGGCTCCATCAATTCATGCGGCTCGGCCTTGTGAGCTCTACCATTAACGATATGAAAATTTAGAAAAAGAGCCCCGCCACAGGGAACTACCCCTTGCCAGAGCGGGGGCGATTCTACACCCCTAGACGGGTTTATGCATGATTTAGTTGCTATGGCATCCGCATCAATCTCAGCTAGAATCCGCTTTTTCCCTGCATCATCACTTGGTTCTAGCGATATTTATGGCTTCTCTGATTCTTTTTAACAAACCATTTGGCGTACTTTCCCAGTTTACTGATGGCGAAGGTCGCCCGACTTTAAAAGACTATATCAAGGTTCCCCATGTCTACCCTGCAGGGCGCCTGGATCACGACTCAGAGGGCTTGTTGCTACTCACCGATGATGGCGACTTACAACATTACATAAGCCACCCAGCACACAAACAACCCAAAACCTACTGGGTACAAGTTGAAGGGGCGCCGAACAGCTACGCCTTAACCAAATTGCGCCAGGGTGTTGAGCTGAACGATGGCATGACCCAACCGGCGGAAGTACGCCTGATTCCCACCCCCAAGCTCTGGGAACGCGTACCGCCCATTCGCGAACGCGCCAATATTCCTACGCAATGGATGGAGATAATTATTACTGAGGGGCGCAACCGTCAGGTGCGCCGCATGACTGCCGCTGTTGGTCACCCGACCCTGCGCTTGGTGCGCGTAAAGATCGGCAATTGGACCCTGGAGGGAATAGAACAAGGAAAATACAAAACTGAAACGGTGCAACCACCTAAATCAAATACTGGCAGTACGCGCAATAAAAACAGCCGTTCACAGCAGAAACCGGCCACCAAAACTGCAAAGACTAAACCGGCCGATAGCAATAAACCTGGCGCAGCGAAAAGCAAAAGTACGCAACCCAATGCGCGGCCATCGACGGCGAACAAATCCGGGCCGACAACAAAACCTGTAACCAAAACTCTGGTGATTCAAAAATCAAAGCCCAAGCGGATCATTAGTCCTGATTAACATTTTAAGTGCAAAAAAATAAGGCGCCCGTTGGAGCGCCTTCAAGTTGACAACAAAAAATTAACCGTATGAAAATGCCAATCCCTTCTCGCGATATTCGCGTATGCGAATGCCATAACTGCCATCACAGAGCGCACGTTTAATCAAAAAGCTCTTATCCAATATCTTCTGTTCAACTTCGTTCAAATTGACGATTTGTTCTTTTTCGAGCGGCCTATTTAAATCTTTGACCACAATGATTTTAGGCAGATGGCGATAGCGGTGATTAGACTCCAGCACTATGCCCACCAATCCATTCACTAGTTCGACAATACTGCCGGGAGGATACAAACCAACGCACTTGATAAATTCAAGCGCAAGACGCTCATCAAAATGAGTGCCGCGATCTTGAAAGATACGCTTAAGCGCATCGGTACTGGGAATTGCGCGGGAGTAGCAGCGATCGCCGGTCATCGCATCATAGGCGTCAACAATACTGATAATTCGCGCAAAATCAGAAATACCAGCTGCTTTTAGTTTGCGTGGGTAGCCTGTGCCATCGACACGTTCATGATGACTGTAAGCCACATCAATTGTGGAGCTGGGCACACCGGGCGATGACATCAGCAGATTCCGGCCGTGCACAGTGTGCGCTTTTATCATGCTAAATTCTTTATCACTCAATGGATCTGATTTATTCAGCACATTTTGCGGCACACGCATTTTGCCTACATCATGCAACAAACCACATAAACCTAGTTTTTCCAGCTCCGGCTCGCTCATGCCCAAATGACGACCAAAAGCAATCGCCAGAATACAAACATTTAAACAATGTTCTGCGGTGTACTCATCTTCATTGCGCATACGCGACATCCAGATAAGTGCATCGGCATTGCGCAAAATACTACCGACGCAATCTTTAACCGTCGCTTTTGCCTGCTCGGTGTTAACCACCCCCCCCAAACGCACATCATCAAGTAACGTTTTAGTGAGTTTTTTTGCTTCCCGAAATACGCCGAGCGCCGCTTGATGTTCTTTTTGGGCTTCAATTTTATTAATGTAAGTTTGTGATTTTGCGATAGCAGGGCCAGCCACGCCGCGCTCTTCCGGGGAAACCCACTGTTCACGGACCGCATCGATCCAGACGTGTTGGGAGTACTCAGCCACTGTATCTATGTCATCGAGACTCTCGATCATAAAACCCTGCAATAAAAACGGGGTTTCCTGCCAGTCGCGATCAAGCTTAGACACAAACATGCCTATTTTGAGCTCTGAGATGTGGATTTTGATGGTGCTGAGCGTCTTATCCACATAGCCCGGCTTTACTTCTCGCCGATCCAAAGGAACCTCACTTTTGATGTTTTTATTGTTACAACTGGGGGGCTTCGTTTGCTTGCTACTGGTAGATCATAGCTGCTTTTGAAACCGGTCACATGTAACAAAAAGCTATGAGCAAGCACTCGTCTTAGATAGATAACGATAATTTGCGTGCCAAAGCCCATTAGTCGCGGGGCGCGCAAACTACACTGAAGAGCTGCTCATAGAGGGCATTAACTTACTGTTTTTTAGCTTCATCCCAAAGACGATTCATCTCATCTATTGAGGTTTCAACTAAAGGCGTAGAGCTATTGGTCTCGATAAAATGAAAGCGCTGTTCAAATTTGTGATTGGCGCGACGTAAAGCTTGTTCCGGGTCGATCTTTTGGTAGCGCGCTATATTCACCACGGCAAATAATAAATCGCCCAGCTCCTCTTCCAGCGCAACTCTGTCACCGGACTCCAGCTCAGCCTCTACCTCCATGAGCTCTTCGCGCACCTTGGCGATAGGGCCGTAGACATCATCACAATCAAAACCGACGCTGGCAGCACGTTTTTGCAATTTTGCTGCACGGCTGAGCGATGGCAAATTTAGAGGAACATCCGCCAATAAACCTTGCGCGCCTTTTTCTGCTCGCTCTTGTTCTTTAATGGCCTCCCAGCGGGCTTTAACATCACCCGGTAAGGTGTGACGATTTTCGATTTGGCTATGCAAAGTCCCATCGGGAAACACATGGGGATGGCGGCGCACTAATTTCGCGACCAAGTCAGAGACCACACCGGCAAATTCAAAGCGATGTTCTTCTTTACCGAGCTGGCTGTAAAAAATCACCTGAAATAATAAATCGCCCAGCTCTTCTTTGAGATGCGCAAAATCCTGCTTTTCAATCGCATCCACAACCTCGTAGGCCTCCTCCAAGGTTGAAGGCGCGATACTGGCGTAATCCTGGGTGATATCCCAAGGGCAACCGGTTTGTGGATCGCGCAGGCGCGCCATCAAATAAAGTAAATCGTCGATAGTGTATTGATGGCTCACAAGTGCTTCCAATAATGTTCGTGACAGTTCGGTTAATGTTTACGCCGCGCAGATGCAATATTCGGTAACTGATTGAGTTTAGTGAGTATGCGGCTCAATTCATCAAAACTGCGAATCTCCAGCGTTACCTGCATATCCACGGTGTTTTTACGTTTGTCCGACAAGGTTTGCATAGCAACAATATTGATGCGCTCGGTATCCAGCAGCGCGGTAATATCTTTGAGCAAACCATAGCGGTCGTAGGCTTCAATCACCACATCCACCGAATAGAAACTCTGCGGGGTATCGCCCCACTCTACTTTGATAACCCGTTGCGGCTCGTCGGTTTGCAATTGCAAAATATTCGTACAATCCTGACGGTGAATAGAGACGCCCTTGCCGAGGGTGATGTAGCCAGTAATCGCATCGCCAGGTACAGGGTTACAGCAGTTGGCGATTTGAGTGAGCAAATTGCCCACACCTTCGATATACAGATCCGAATCTTTTTTCTGCCGCGGCGATTTCACTTTGAATGGAATCAACGGCTGCTGCGGATTGGCATCATCCAATTGTTTTTGGGCCGCATTTAATACATGCCCGACACCTACATCACTCGCACCCACCGCAGCGTAAAGGTCATCGAGATTATTAAAGTGTAATTTTTTTGCTAGCTCTTCAAAGTCTAAATCGAGCAGCGCAAGACGTTTGAATTCGCGATCCAATAGCGCCTGACCTTCAGCGATATTTTTGTCGCGCGCCTGCTGCTTGTACCAGTGCTGAATTTTTGCGCGCGCGCGCGGTGTATTGACATAACCGAGCGCGGCATTGAGCCAGTCGCGGCTGGGCGACTCCATTTTGCCGGTGAGAATTTCTACCTGATCCGCATTGGTCAATTGGTAATTGAGCGGCACTATGCGGTTGTTAACCTTGGCGCCGCGACAGCGATGGCCAACATCGGTATGAATCTTATAGGCGAAGTCCAGCGGTGTAGCGGTACGCGGCAAATCCACCACATGGCCTTCCGGCGTAAACACATAGATGCGATCTTGATTGACCGAGCGCAGGTCATCTTGCAGATGTTCGGAGTCGCCACCAAGTTCTTCATGCCACTCGAGAACTTGGCGCAACCAGGCAATTTTTTGCTCATAGCCGTCTTGCACTGCTTTGGTATCGGTGCCTTTGTAGCGCCAGTGGGCGCATACGCCCAGCTCTGATTCTTCATGCATGGCATTAGTGCGGATCTGAATTTCCAGCACTTTATTTTCTGGCCCCCAAACGGCTGTGTGCAGCGAGCGATAGCCATTCTCTTTGGGCGAGGCGATGTAATCATCAAACTCGTGGGGAATGTTGCGCCACAGACTGTGGACTATACCGAGCACGGCATAACAATCGCGCACGCTGGGCACCAGAATGCGTACCGCACGAATGTCATATACCTGTGAAAATGGAATGCCTTTGCGCTGCATTTTGCGCCAGATACTGTAGATGTGTTTAGCACGCCCACCCACGGAACCTTCAATGCCCGCTTTTTTTAATTCGTCGCGAATCAGGTTGAGCAAACTATCAATATATTCCTGCCGCGCCAGACGGCGCTCATCCAGCAATTTGGCGATGCGCTTGTAATCTTCAGGTTGCAGATAGCGGAAAGAGAGATCTTCCAGTTCCCATTTAATATGGCCAATGCCAAGGCGATGAGCCAGCGGCGCATAGATATCGGCAACTTCGCGGGATACCTGCCGGCGACGATCAGGCTCGGCATTTTTTACCGAGCGGATAGCGCAGGTGCGCTCGGCCAATTTAATCAAGGCGACACGCACATCATCGACCATTGATACGAGCATTTTGCGGATTTTTTCCGCCTGCTCTGTCGCTTGGGAGCCAAGCACTCGCTCCTCTTCGTTGCGCTGGTAGCTGATCGCGGCCATGCGCAGCACGCCTTTGACCAGCTTACTGACCGTATCGCCAAACCGGGATTGAATATCGATAAGCGTAATTTTATGTTCGCGCACAGCGCGGTAGAGGATCGCAGCGACCAATGCATCCTGATCGAGCTGCAAATCGGCAAGGATTTCTGCCATATCCAAGCCGATACGAAAGCAGGAGAAATCCTCACCCCAGTTGTGATCATCTTCAGCGTGAATATCAACCAGTGACAAACTTAATTCAGCAGCGCGACGCAACTCGGCACGGCTCGCTTCGGACTGGATATAACCCTGATTAAGGCGATCAATCCAAGCATCTATATCAACCTGACCATCCGCCGCAATGGGATGATCTGCTCTAACTTTAACCATACGCGTTACTTCAACTAAATAGGCGCCCTGCTTACGCAGTTTTTTATGAAAGCATTTGCTAACGCTGCTCGTTATGAAAGCTTTTGCTAACGCAAAAAAAGCGCCATAGATTCAACATGGCTGGTGTGCGGAAACATATCCAGTACACCAAGCTTATCCAATTGATAACCCGCCTCAGCCAGTAAGGCTGAGTCACGCGCCAAGGTCGCAGGATTGCAACTAACGTAGACAATCCGCTTGGGGGAAAGTTGCTTACCTATCCCCGCACCCAACCGCAAAATACTGGCGATGATATCTTTTGCACCATCGCGGGGCGGGTCGAGCAAAATCGCATCGATCCCCTGTTCTTTATTGGCTTCACCCAAACGCTGTAATTGAGTATGGGTCATATCCGCCAGATTGGCGGCAATAAATTTTGCATTGCCGATCTTTAACCGCTCGGCATTTTCACGCCCGCGCAACACCATCGACTCAATCGCCTCTATACCCACTACTTCCGCACACTGTTGGGCGATGGGCAGCGTAAAGTTGCCGATACCACAAAACAAATCCAGCACTCGATCAGTTGGCTTCAACGCAAGCAAGGCTAATGCCTGCGCGACCATTTGCTGATTCACCTGCGGGTTTACCTGAGTAAAATCCTGCGGATGAAACAAAAGCTCCACCCCTTTGACCTGATATGCCAAACGCGGATCGCACGGCTGCCCGGCAAGATCGGTTAAACCTATATTGCCATTGGGCTCCAGCCAGACCTTACAGCCAGCCTGTTCCACTAATTGCGCCAGTGCCGCAAGGTCGGCATCGGCCAATTTTTTGGTGTGACGCAAAATGATCGCAACCTCACTTTGCCCTTTCACTAATTCAATGTGAGTTACCGCTTTACTCGCACGCAACTCCGTTAACCAAAGATGCAAAGGTGCAAGCAGCGCATTTAATTCAGGCACTAATACGATGCATTGACTGATAGGAGTAATTTCATTGCTGTAACGCTGACGAAAACCCAATGTCACACTGCCATCGGCTTCATACCAAACGCCCAAACGCGCACGGCTGCGATAGGCGCGATCATCCGCACTGATCGCGGGCAATACATATTTAGGTACAACTCCACCCCAGCGCTGCAGCTGCTCCAGCACTGCGTTTTGTTTCATCGCCACTTGCGCCGAAGGTTGCATATATTGCAACTGACATCCGCCGCATTGAGCAAAGTGTTCGCAAGGTGGCGCAACACGCTCGGGGGAACTATCGATCAATTGATCGATACGCGCATCAATAAAACGCGCGTGATCTTCCACCAACCGCGCAGTGACTTTTTCGCCCACCAAAGCACCATCGATAAACACTGTTTTGCCTTCGAGGCTGGCAACACCACGGCCATCGTGACTTAGGCGATCAATCATAAATTCGCCGAGGCGCTTATTGGTTTGCGGCAACTGTTTTTCTTCAACGCGCGCGTGATTGCGGCGCGGTGCATCATCGCGCACATAGACTTTGCCATCGGCTTTTTTTCCGCGCGGCTTTTGGCCTAATAAGCTACCGCCTTTTTTGGGTCCATTAATTTTTGCTGAACCGCCTTTCGACGAGTTGCCATTTTTACCGCTGCGATTGGACATTCAAAATTCCCGGAATTACAAAAAGTGACGGCACAAAAGTGAATTCACCCTGTGCCGCCATGATATTTACTTGTTTAGCTCAGTATCCAGCCAGTTATAACGCTCGCGCTGCCAGCGAATCAACTCTTTTACTTCTGCCTCATAACTGCCAGTGCCGCCATGGCTACCGTGTAAAATCCAGGGAGCAAAATCGGTGACTGACCAGAGCATGTAGTTTTTCTTTTGTTGCTTATCCAACCAAGTTGCACGGGCTTCTGCGTATTGGAAAATATACTCAAGCTTGCCCTCTGCTTTGAGGCTATTCCAACGGGTTTTTACCTTGGCTTTAAATGTGGCATCCTGAAATAACCGGTCAAACCACGACGCTTTACGTACATGCCAACCATAGGTTTTATCAACATCATCGTAACCTGCATTGCCCAACGCCAAATCAAAATCCCAAATCGGCCCAAAAAATAACTTGCCGCTGCGCTTTTTATACAAATAAAAGCTCGCCACTGCGCCATCGGGATTCTTGAACAGTTCGTTAATTAAAAAATAATTAATCGCCGAATCCACATCAATATAAGCCGCATAGCCTGATTGCGAGTCGGAAAAATTATCGCCAAACAATGCTGCTTCAGTATCGGTAATGTATTTACTGATGTATTCACGCTGCGCCGACCAATTCGCTTCCAACAAAGTATCTGGAGTATCGATGCAGAATGGATTCATGCCATGAGCCGAATCGACACAAAAAGTCGCTTCGCGATCCAGGTTGACACCATTCACACAAAAGCTTTCCCAAAAAGCTGTTTTGCAATAATCCTTGTGCATGCGGAAATCCACTTCCATCAGATAACCGCCGGTGATTTTTTCGGGGTCAGTATCACCAACTTTCATTTCAGGGATATTCACCCGGTCTTTTGCTACGCGCAGATGCTCAACCAGCTGGTAAACTCCTTGATAAGCACCATTAAAACTCACCTCAACATGCTGGCTTCGGGTGGTGTATTCCATACCCAAACTGCGGCTAAACATAAACGCGATATCATTGCGCATCAGCGTTTTATCTGCATAATTCGCCAAAAGCACCCAATGCCTGCTGGAAGGCATATCTAATATTTCAGCCGCTTTCGTCAGCTTTAACCTATAGGGCTTTTTATCCCAACTCCAGGTTGAGTTGCCGCGCCCGCGAATTTCCAATGTACCTTGAGCAACCACGCCACCATCAACCGCCAGCGAATAACTGCCATTCACATAGGTTTCTTTTGACACAATCGGCGCGCCGCTGTCTGTGGTAATAGCCAATAGCGGCAAGGCATCAATCGTACCTACGGGAAAATCTGCCGGCATACTCGCAGCCGAACTTGAACTACTGTGCGATGAGACACTTACTGCAGTTGATGAAACAGCAGCAACTGAACTTGCCGGAATCGAACTTTTCGCGACAGGATCTTTTAAACCTGAACTGCCGCCGCCACACGCCTGTAGCAACACCGCCAGCAGAATAATAGCGACCCGAACCATTGCATCTTTTGTAGTTCCCAACATAAAAACATCCTGATTAGTTATTGTTTGTTAGATCCAAAAGCGCATCACGCAAATAAATTGACGCGCTGCAAGCTGTTACTCATTAAACAAACCAGACGATAAGTAGCGATCGCCGCGATCGCAAATAATCGCCACTATCACCGCATTTTCGACCTGTTGACTCAACTCCAGCGCTGCAGCTACTGCACCGCCCGATGACACGCCACAAAAAATTCCCTCTTTGCGCGCGAGCTCGCGCATGGTCTGCTCAGCAAGTGCTTGGGGCATGTTGACAATGCCATCAACGCGATCGCGCTCGTAAATTTTAGGAAGATAAGCTTCTGGCCAGCGGCGGATACCGGGAATTTGTGCACCTTCTGATGGCTGCAAACCAATAATCTGAATAGCAGGATTTTTTTCTTTTAGATAGCGCGAAGTGCCCATGATGGTCCCAGTGGTACCCATGGAACTGACAAAATGGGTGATAGTTCCACCCGTTTGCTGCCACAGCTCAGGGCCGGTGGTGGTGTAATGCGCAAGCGGATTATCGGAATTGGCAAATTGATCCAACACCTTGCCTTTGCCGTCTGCTTGCATCTTCAATGCAAGGTCGCGCGCACCTTCCATGCCCGCCTCTTTGCTGACCAAAATCAACTCAGCGCCATAAGCCAACATCGACGCTTTGCGCTCAACAGTGGCGTTATCGGGCATGATCAATATCATGCGGTAGCCTTTAATTGCCGCTACCATCGCCAAGGCGATGCCGGTATTACCGCTAGTGGCCTCGATCAATGTATCGCCTGGTTGAATATCGCCGCGCAATTCAGCGCGACCAATCATAGATAAAGCCGGGCGATCTTTAACCGAACCCGCAGGATTATTACCCTCCAGCTTCACCAGTATTGTATTGCTCGATACACCGGGCAAGCGCTGCAAACGTACCAGTGGTGTATTGCCGACAAATGCATCGATGGTGGGAAAATCCATACTGACCTCAAAGCTGATAATTCCGGTAAATCGCCGGTTGCGCTAGCGCGCGTGGGGCGGCTATTCTACCTGCGATCACCCACCCTGCGAACACCCTGCGGCAAAACTGTCTCAGGTACAGCGCAAGCAGGTATAAAAAATCAAGGCAACTCCATGAAGAATAAACGCAGCAGTATTAAATCCGATGTTTGGCGCCTGATTTTTATTCCCTCCATCACCATTATTATTCTGATTGCCGTCAGCCTCACCTATTTGTGTATCTCACAAATCAATAAATTTATCGATTTGCGCGGCGGAGTACTTGCCCAAAAAACTGCACACTTACTGCACAAGCCCCTACTGGAAAATAATCGCGAATTGGTGCAATACATCCTCGATGCATCACTCGAAGAACCCTATATTCGCGCCGCACACGCCTATTACAGCGATACAGATCAAAGCTTTCACAGCGGCCCACAATTTATGCGCACCAATGATGCGGGCGAGCCTAATCTGCAACAGCCGTTGGAGCGCAGCACTTATCGCACTCTGCGTTTCGCGCATCCGCTAGTTAATCTCGACAATAAAAATCCCATCGGCTGGGTAGAGCTTGAATTAATGGCGGCACCCTATGCCGTGGTGCGCTATGAGGCTATTGTTCTCACTATCGCACTCACCGTGCTGTGTTTAATTATTGGAGCCTATTTTGCAATTTCTCTTTATTACCGAATCACCGATCCGCTTGATCACATTAAAAACATTGTGCATGCATTAGCACGCGGCCGCTTAAATGAACGGGTCGAGCCACAACGCTCCAGTGAATTTTTAGATTTAGCAGAATCCATTAACACTATGGCGGATTACATGGAAGCCGCTCAAGCCGATATGCAATCACACATCGACCATGCCATTGAAGATTTGCGCGAGACACTGGAAACCATTGAAATTCAAAACGTGGAATTAGATTTAGCGCGCAAAGAAGCACTGGAAGCCAGCCGCATTAAATCTGAATTTCTCGCCAATACCAGCCATGAAATTCGCACACCGTTAAATGGTATTCTCGGTTTTATTAACCTTGCACTCAAAACCGAACTTAATGAACAACAACGCGAATATATGGAAACCATTCGCGACTCCGCACAAAATCTGCTCACCGTCATTAACGGTATTCTGGATTTTTCCAAAATTGAATCAGGCAAACTCACCCTCGATTACGCGCCATTACCAATTCGCAATTGTATTGATGAAGTGCTACATATTTTTGCACCGGATGCCCATGAAAAAAATGTTGAATTAATCAATTATGTTGAAACAAAAATACCTAAAAATTTATTAGGCGATGCGCTGCGCTTTAAACAAGTACTGTCCAATTTGATCAGCAATGCCATCAAATACAGTAATACCGGCAACATTCTGGTTGACGTGAGTATATTGCCTCAGCAGGAAACGCAAATCACACTCAAAGTGTGTGTGAGCGATGAGGGCATAGGCCTCACACGCGAAGAGCAAGATGAATTATTTAGCCCGTTTAACCAAGCCGATTCATCCAACACCCGTGAACATGAGGGCACTGGCCTCGGCCTGGCAATCTGCAAAGGATTGGTCGAGCGCATGCACGGTGAAATCGGCGTTGTCAGCGAACCAGAGAAAGGCTCTACCTTTTGGTTTACCGCACGTTTGGGGATCGATAAACGCCAACCAGCGGTGAGTCAATTAGTTAACCTAAGTGAATACCGGATTTTGTTGTGCGGGGAAAATCCAGCATCATTACGCCAGATTGATAATTTATTGCACGAATGGAACAGCAACACACAAAGCATTCCTGCAATTCACGATTGTTTTCCAATCTTGCGCGATGCACGCAATAACAACAACAGTTTTGATTTATTGATTCTGGATATTGCGCCCAGCGAACGTAAAATTCCGCCCGTGCTACTCAACAATCTCGCCGAGCAATTAAATATTGAATTTAACTGCACGCTTATCGCCTGCTGCACACCTGCACACCAACGTTTATTTCGCGCACATCTAGATAAATCGCCAATCTTGTTTATCAACAAACCAATTGCCTACGATTCTCTACTGCAAGTGTTGGGACGTCAGCTAGATCTACATATTAAAGATATGCGCGAACAAGATGAGGAAGAAGCATCGCGCCCCAGCGTGTCAGTCCTGTTGGTGGATGACAATCTTGCCAACTTGCAACTCGCCTCGGAATTATTGCGCGGTTTGAACACCCAGGTCACGCAAGCCAACAATGGCAAACAGGCTATTGATATCTGTAACGAAAATGAATTTGATGTGATTTTTATGGATATTCAAATGCCGGGCATGGACGGCATGGAAACCACACGCCATATTCGCGCACTGGAACAAGGTAAACGCCGCACACCGATTATTGCGCTCACTGCACATACAATTACGGAACAAAAGGCAGAGCTATTACTCGCGGGCATGGACGATTGCATTAGCAAACCGGTTAACGAGGCGCAGCTCGCGCACATCATTAATCGCTGGGCCAGTTTGTCTGGCAAAAAAGAAGTTGTTATTCAAACAGAGGAAAGGCCACAGAATCTTCCAGTGCGCGAACCACTACCCACTCAAGACCTCACCGGCTCGGTGGATATCAATTTGTGTTTAAAACTAGCCAACAATAAACCCTCCCTCGCCCGCGACATGTTGAGAATGCTATTGAACGGTTTGGCCGCAGAAAAACAACAAATTAATAACGCATTGGCGACTAACAATTTTGGCGAATTGGAAGAGTTAATACACCGGCTGTACGGCAGCAGTTGTTATTGCGGTGTGCCACGCTTAAAACACATCAGTGGCTTACTCGACAAACTGTTTCAAAGTAAACAATATGAACAAGCGCGCGATGCCATTCCCGCCCTTAATCACGCACTCGATGATTTAATTAACTGGGGACGCGATAAAGAGCTAGACCCATTATTTGGCTTGGAAACAATGACAACTTAACACCAAATATTTCAGCATAAGATCAGCCTTATTTTGCAGATACAAATAACTGCCGACTGTTAAGTGGACGACTGCCCAATAGGGGTTTTAACATACGGCGAGACAGGTGTTTGGCTGCAAGGCGAGTGGCAGGATCAGAGTAATCCCCCGCGGCAATCGCCAATAGCCATTCACCTTTTACTAGAAATTGCGCAGGCACATCGATGCTAGCACTAAAAAAACCTTCTTGTACGTGGCACTCATACATTGTTTCTGTATCTATCGCGCAACCGCTGCGCGCATCCGCACTAAAATCCAAACCGTAGCCGAGCTCATCCAATAAACGAAATTCAAATTCGCGCAGCAGTGGCTCAATATCACTCTTGTTTTGCAGGGCATCTAGCGTCTGCTCATAGGCATAATATAAACCGTTGTGCCTATCCATTTCCGGCAAAAGCCGCACCAACAATTCATTGAGGTAAAAACCGGAATACAGATGGTTAGCGGTCAGGGTGAGAAAATGATTATCTGATTCAAAACTGGTCAGCAATTTCATATCCGTTTTACCCTGCCAACAAAGCAGTAAGCGGCTAAACGGATTTAATAATTGGCGTTTGGGGGTTTTGTTTTTGCGGACGCCACGCGCCACCGCAGTGACACGCCCATAGTCGGGTGTGAGAAAATCGATCAATAAACTGGTGTCGCGATACGGGCGGGTGTGCAGAATATACGCGGGCTGGAGATCAACACGCATAGCGGTGAATTAAAACTCGTTGTAGCCGAGACTGCGTAGGGCACGCTCATCATCAGACCAACCGGACTTTACTTTCACCCAAAGCTTGAGCATGATTTTCATCTCAAACAATTTTTCCATGTCGGTGCGGGCTTCAGTACCAATCAATTTAATCCGGCTGCCTTTATCGCCAATCAGGATTTTTTTCTGGCCATCGCGCTCTACCAGAATCAACGCAGAAATATTGAGTAAATTGCCTTCCTGTTTGAACTCTTCAATTTCCACCGCCATCTCGTAGGGCAACTCATCACCCAATTGACGAGTGATTTTTTCGCGCACAATTTCGGCCGCCATAAACCGCGAACTGCGATCGGTAATCTGATCTTCCGGATACATATGAATACCCTGCGGCAATCGCTCTGTAATCAACTGCTCCAAGCGATCCAGATTGGTATTGCGCAGCGCCGACATAGGTACAATTTCAGCGACATTTAGTTTTTCTGATAATGCCTGTAAGTGGGGCAATAAAGATTCTTTATCGTCGATTTGATCTACTTTGTTGACTGCCAAAATAATTGGGCAACCTACATACTGCAATTTTTCAGCAACCGCTTCGTCTTCTTCAGTCCAAATAAAACGATCGATCACAAACACCACCACATCAACATCTTTCATTGCGCTGGTGGCCGCTTTATTCATATAGCGATTGATCGCCTTTTGCTGACCGAGATGCATACCGGGAGTATCAACAAAAATAATCTGTACATCGCCTTAAGTTTTAATACCCACCACTGCATTGCGTGTGGTTTGCGGCTTGCGCGAGGTAATACTGATTTTTTGCCCGAGCATATGATTGAGCAAAGTAGACTTACCCACGTTGGGGCGACCAACAATGGCAACATAACCGCAGCGACTGCCGGTATTTTCAGGCTGATCTGTATCTGATGCAAAAGTCATAAATAATACTGAAAGAAAGAATGAGAATTAGGCGCGAGCATTAACACTTTAGCTTACAGGAACTAATCGATACTTAACTGCGCCAGCATTAAGGTTGCCGCTTGTTTTTCGGCCTCGCGGCGACTGGATGCAATCGCACGGGTCGGCTGCTTGGTTACAGCAACACGGCATTCGATGGTAAACATTTGCGCATGGCCTTCGCCACCCACATCAACCACCACATATTCGGGCAAGGGTTGACGCTGGGCCTGCATGTATTCCTGCAGGCGCGATTTGGAATCTTTAGCGCTGGTATTGAGCCCTAACTTATTCAAGCGCGGCGCAAACCAAGTGAGCACTCGCTCGCGGCAAACATCTAAACCGCTGGATAGATACATAGCACCGATAATCGCTTCAACACTATCCGCTAAAATGGAATCGCGCTGATTGCCGCCGGATTTCATTTCGCCTTCACCGAGTATCAGACATTCACCCAACTCAAATTCGCGGGCAATTTCAGCCAGAGTATCGCCCTTCACCATTTGCGAACGCAAACGACTCAACTGGCCCTCACGGACTTCGGGGAAACGCTTGAACAGTTCTTCGCCGACAATAAAATTTAAAATCGAGTCGCCGAGAAATTCAAGCCGCTCATTATTGGTCGCACCATGACTGCGGTGAGTTAGCGCCAGTTGCAACTGGCGCTGATCTTCAAAGTGATAGCCAAGACGTTGCTCAAGGCGTTGGTATTTAAGTGTTAACACAAATTATTTGGTCTTTAACGTGGCAGGTGGTTTACAGCATTGCCCGGGGCGCGTGCTATCGAGATGATTCTGAAAGCTCATTACAACATCTATATTAAACATGTATACATCACGAATCTCGTAATCGATTTTAACAAGCACCTTATCAGCTTCACGCTCAATTTTAATATTTTTAGTTGGCCCATCACTGCGTACGTTATTAATCATGTAAAAATTAGTGAGTTTCTTTTTTATTTCTGCATCCGTCATGTTTTCAAGTTTATCTACATCGTTGTCTAAAGACTTAAGTGCAGTTTGAACATACATATTTTCTGAATACATAGGTACAACCGTAAAGGCGAACTTACCGATAATAGCAACAACAATAATAACTAGCAGCCACTGCAACATACCCAAACCGCGCTGATGTTTAATCAACTTAAGGTTATTCGCTTTCATCGTAACTAGCTCCGCTCGGTAAGAATGATTGAGGTTAAACCTAACACAAGCACTTATTTAATAACGCCAACATGATCAAAAGATGGAATGCTCAGGAACTTCTCCCAGTGCATCCACACTGCAAAGGCTTTGCCTACAATCATATCTTCGGAGGCAAACCCCCACTCACGACTGTCGAGACTGTTGTCGCGGTTATCGCCCATCATAAAGTAATGACCCGCAGGCACTACCCATGAGCCATGCACACTTAAACGACTGGGCTGTATGTGTTTATAGGCGGTGAACTCTTTGCCGTCAATGGTCTCTTTCACCACACGCAACATCGGTGCGCCGGCGGGCAGTTCAGCAACCAGTTTTTCTTCAATCACTTTTCCATTAATGGTCAATACGTGATTATTGTAAGAAATATGATCGCCCGGCAAACCAATCACACGTTTGATGTAATAGGTCTCAGGTTGATGCGGCGGGAAAAACACCATCACATCGCCGCGCTCGGGTTTACCAATCGGGATGATTTCAGTATTGAGCACAGGTGCGCGCACACCGTAAGCAAATTTATTCACCAGAATAAAATCCCCTACTTCCAACGTGGGAATCATAGATCCGGATGGAATCTGAAAGGGCTCAACTAAAAACGAACGCAAAAAGAAAACAATAAACAAAACCGGAAAAAACGATTTGGAATACTCAACCAAAATCGGCTCTTTTGCCGCAACAGATTTAGCTTCATCAAATGCATTCTTCTGCTGTTCAGTTTCCAGCACCATACCCGAAAATTGTTTTTCCACCGCGGCTACTTTGGCTTTGCGTGGGCGCGACAATACCAAGATGTCAAACAACCACACCAAGCCAGTAATCAATACTGCAAGCGTGAGAATCAGAGGAAGGTTAATACTGCTCATCAAGTTTCCTTAGTGGTTATTGTTCAACTAATTTTGTTCAGCAATTGATTAGCTGTCTATTTTCAATACAGCGAAGAAAGCAGCCTGTGGAATCTCAACGCTACCCACTTGTTTCATGCGCTTTTTACCGGCTTTTTGTTTTTCCAATAGCTTTTTCTTACGGGTTGCATCACCACCGTAACATTTTGCGGTTACATCTTTACGCAGTGCTTTAACCGTAGAGCGCGCTACAATTTGACCACCAATTGCGGCCTGAATTGCAACGTCATACATCTGGCGAGGAATTAATTCTTTCATCTTTTCAGTAAGCGAGCGCCCCATGCCGTGCGCTTTATCGCGATGCACAATAATGGCCAGTGCATCGACTTTCTCGCTATTGATTAACACATCCAAGCGCACCAGATTCGCAGCCTGAAAACGCACAAAACTGTAGTCAAGCGATGCAAAACCACGGCTCACAGATTTGAGGCGGTCAAAGAAGTCGGTCACCACTTCGTTCATCGGCAACTCGTACTTAACCGACACTTGCGAACCGGTAAATTGCAAATCTTTCTGCACGCCGCGCTTTTCAATACACAGCGTAATCACATTGCCCAAATGTTCTTGAGGCACGAGAATGTTGGCTTCTACGATCGGCTCGCGCATCTCTTCAATCGCACCCGGATCCGGCAATTTGGATGGGTTATCAACAAAGATGACCTCACCGCCGCGTTTAACCACCTCAAATACTACCGTCGGTGCAGTAGTGATCAGGTCGAGATCGTATTCGCGCTCAAGACGTTCCTGAATGATCTCCATGTGCAACATGCCAAGGAAACCCACACGGAAACCAAAACCCAGTGCATCGGAACTTTCTGGTTCATAAAAGAGAGATGCGTCGTTCAGTGTTAACTTGGCCAGCGCTTCGCGGAAATCTTCAAAGTCATCGGAGCTGATGGGGAACATGCCCGCATAAACCTGCGGTTTGATCTTTTGAAAACCGGCCAAGGCTTCCACATCCGGCGTTTGTGCATGGGTGATGGTATCGCCCACGGGCGCGCCGTGAATATCTTTAATACCGGCAACAACAAAGCCTACTTCACCGGCTTTGAGTTCTTTTAATTGCGTGGGTTTCGGGCTGAATACACCCACCCCATCGACGATTTGTGCTTTGCCAATGGTTTTGGTGATGATTTTGTCTTTCAGGCGCAGAGTGCCCTGCTTAACGCGCACCAGCGACACTACGCCCAGATAGTTGTCGAACCAGGAGTCGATAATCAATGCCTGCAAGGGAGCATCTACATCGCCAACTGGTGCGGGAACAAGGCGCACCAACTCTTCCAGCACCTCTTCCATGCCCATACCGGATTTCGCTGAGCAGCGCACAGCTTCGGTGGCATCGATGCCGATAATATCTTCGATTTCCTGCGCGACACGATCTGGTTCTGCCTGCGGCAAATCCATCTTATTCAGTACCGGAATCACTTCCAGCCCCTGTTCGATAGCGGTATAGCAGTTGGCGACTGACTGGGCTTCTACGCCCTGCCCTGCATCCACCACCAGCAACGCACCTTCACAGGCCGCCAAGGAGCGGGATACTTCATAGGTGAAATCCACATGGCCGGGAGTATCAATAAAGTTGAGCTGGTAGGTTTTGCCATCGCGCGCCTTGTAATACAGAGTCACGCTGTGCGCCTTGATGGTGATGCCGCGCTCGCGCTCCAAGTCCATGGAATCAAGCACTTGCGCTTCCATTTCACGGTCACTCAGACCACCGCACATCTGTATAAAACGGTCGGCGATGGTGGATTTACCGTGGTCAATGTGGGCGATGATGGAAAAGTTACGGATATGGCTCAGGTCAGTCACAGGCGCTTAACTACTTTAGATGTTGGAGTATGTCCCCGGAATGGGGGGCGGAAATAGTGGGCGGCATTCTAGCCTATTTGCTAAGTACGTGCTATGAGCAGCGCATGGGTCTGAAACAGGTTAATTCAGGCCGATAAAGGTGAGCTATTGCACAATTTTTTACAGACTCGCACCAGGTGCTGGCGCATCATGCCGCCACTGTTAATCACCTCATGTACTTCTGCCTTTCAGCTTTCACCTGCGGCCTTTTTCGGGTTAACCATTAAAGGGTATCGATGCCAGATACCGCAGGTGTTTTTTATTACTTGCAATTTTTTATCACCAACAAACGGACTTAATATCATGAAACATCTCACCTATTTATTCACACTTCTATTTTCCATGATGACCGCACTGCTATTTTCCCATGCCAGCAGCGCCGACACGATTCCCGCCCCCAATACCGAATACTCCGGGGTACGCCAAGTGGTAATGGCAGAAGGCAGCTTCACTCAAACAGTGCATCACTCCCACGGCAAAGAACGCAATGAAATGCAAATGGAAGGCATGAGCATGATTTCAATTATCCGCCCGGATAAAAATGTTGCCTGGCAATTAATGCCAATGCAAAAAATGTATATGGAAATCGATATAAAATCGGCCAACAAGATGTCAGGCAAAGCGCCGGATGATGTCACCATTGAAAAAATAGGCAGTGACGCACTCGATGGCATGAACACCACCAAATATAAAATCCTGATGAAAGATAAAAGTGCCGGTGGTTTTATCTGGTTATCGCCAGAAAATATTCCCGTCAAAATGGATTTCTTGAGCAAAGAGGGGAAAGATAAAAATCGCGTCACCATGACACTCAAAAATCTCAAAGTAGAACCGCAGGAAGCGGCGCTATTTGAATTGCCCCCTGGCTATCAACCTATGCCCAGCATGGGCAACATGATGAAAAATTTTAAACCGCAATAAATAGGGATTTAGCACAAGGATTTTTACCATGAAAAAATTATTTATCTGCAGCCTGCTCTCGCTCGCTGCCCCCCTGAGCCTTGCCGATTGTGTTGCCGATTTAAGCGTGGCTGACGCGCAGCGCGCTTACCAACAGGGCGCAAACCTGGAAGCACAAGGACAATTCTGGGACGCCATCAATCAATACGATGTCGCACAAGGTTATGTCTGTGAAGATGGCGGCAACCCTGTTGCTAAACAAGCGCTCAGTAAAGCAATTGAGCTGGGTAATAAGCAGGGAAAAATTGAAGAGCAAAAGGGTAATTTATTTAAGGATGGAAAACCTGTCGGTGCATTTCAATGGTATGAAAAAGGTTCGCATTTCGCAGCGGCCGATAAAGCCTTGATCGCCGCCTTGAAAAAAACACCGGCCAACGTAGCACTCTCCGCATTTGCGCAAGAACATTTTAAAGTTCGTGCACAGGATTATTTTACCTCCAACAACAAAATGGCGATCGGAATGACCGGCGGCTACAAACTGGACCCCAGTTTTGACCCCTATGTTGTGAGCCTGCCGCCCACTAACATCGATCGTCTGTTAAATAGTTATTCAACCTTACTGCCCGATGCGTACCTGCAAGCCTTAGCCAAGCTGGAGCAGCAAAAAGACGCCATCAAACCTGGTGATATGATCAGCGCAATGAATGCTCAACAAGCAGCAACGCAATTCCAGCAGCAGTGGAAAACCGACCGCATTGAAGATATCAGCAAAGTATTTGATGAAGCCCATAGCTGGACGCAACAAATACGCGACTACAAAGAGGCCGACGCACTGCGCGCTAAAATTGACCAAGCCCGTTTGGCGCATGCCGACCGCATCAACAAATCCTACAGCGGTACAGCAACGTTACTGGAAAACGCGCTGGAGTTTTATCGCCAACTGGATAAAGAAACACAAATTAAAACCCTGGAACAAAAAGCGCGCACTTACGCTGACCAAGCTATAACTACAGCGCAGTATCAACGGGCAAGTGATTTTTATTCATTAATCGGTGATTACGACAAAGAACAACAAGCCCGCGCAAAACTGGAAGCACAGGGCGAACAACTCGCTAAAGATGCACAAATGGGTTCAGCGGCACAAATCGCCGAAATGCAAAAAATGTATAGCGACCCGAAAAAAATTCAGGAGTTGCAACAGCAGGCACAAGCGATGCAAAAACAAATGGAAGAGCAACGCAAAAAAGGCGCTTCTGCTGAATATCAACAAGAAACCGATGCACTGGAAGACGAGCTCGGTTTATAACAAACCTAGGAGGGAAACTAAATCCATCTTATCCCCATTAAAAACGCCAGCAACGCTGGCGTTTTTAATGGACAGAAAAGATAAACGTTTTTTACTACTACTTGATAACAATCGAGCGAAATACCGGACGCCCCTGACTGTAAAAGCGAATCGCTTGCGGCTCATTTTTGGGTAATTTTTTGACAATTTTGGCGTAATCGCCGGGCGATTTAATATCGCTAAACGCGAGCTGGGTAATTACATCGCCCACT
>CAXAVL010000013.1:0-36617 GCA_963971905.1 uncultured Cellvibrio sp. | reverse complement strand
GCCCATGCTTCAGACAGCACAGCACCGATTTCCCAATTGGGATTTAAGGGCCGGGTGCCTGCTGCGGATGGTTGGTCCAGATTGGAGGAGGGAACTTCATAAGGATTAGTTTGCGACATACATACTCCATGTATCGATATTAAAGGAGCATGCATTAATAAAGATTTGTTACAAGATGTCAATAACAAGAAAAAATTCTTTGCTAATGCTGAGCGATTGGTTGGTGCTCTTACAAGTGAGTCGGCTTATCTTTGTTTGGTGGTGTAAACACTTTTTTCGCCCTCTGGCCGCGTTTTAAAGCGCCTATGCACCCACAAGTATTGATCGGGTTGCTGGCGTATTATTTGTTCAAGTAAATGGTTGATGCGTGTGGTATCCGTAAGGTCATCACCCGTTGGAAAGTTTTTTAACGGCGCACTGATTTCAAGTTGATACTCGCCGTTGGCTGTGCGGTAGTGTGCAAAGGTCATGACTTGCGCATGGCTTAAGGCTGCAAAGCGCGCTGTGCCAGGCACTGTAGCGGCGGGAATATTAAAAAAGGGGGCAAAAATACTGTGCTTGATGCCGTAATCCTGATCCGGTGCGTACCACACCACATGACCCGCGCGTAGGTTGCGCACTAGTTTACGAGTTTCAACACTGATGATAGCTTCACCGTGATAACGTTCGCGCGCGCTGATTAGCATATAGGCAAGCAGTGGATTGGGATCTTGGCGATACAGCATATCGGCCTTGGTGTGAAAAGCGAGCATGCGCCCACCCATATCCAATGTAGTCATATGGCAGCCTACCAGTAGTACGCCTTTTCCTGCTGCCTGCGCTGCCTGTAGGTGCTCAATTCCCTTAATGCTAAAGCGACGGCGTAAGCGCGCTGCTGGCCCCCACAATGCCATAGTCGTTTCCAAAAAACCGATTGCGCAGGAATTAATAATGCGGCGTACTAATTGGTCGCGCTCTTGCAAATTCAACTCGGGAAAACACAAGGCTATGTTGGCTGCAGCGATGCGTTTGCGGCTGGGAACCAAATGAAATAGTAAAAAGCCCAGACCTTTGCCCAGCAACAAATTAACACGCAGAGGAAAATGGGCGATGAGAAATAAACAGCCGAGAGCGATCCAGGTGAGCCAGTAGCGCGGGCCTAAAAATGACCAGCGAAATACTGGCGGAAGATGTTTTGCCTGAGGTGTTTTGTGCATGCGAATTGTTGTAAGCCTTGTGATGATTGGCGCAAGCCTACAGCACAACTCTGGTTACAACAATCCGCAGTAGTTAGTCATTTATTTTTTCAGATCAAGCAGGCGGAAATAAGCGGATTTAGGTTGTTGTTGGCGATCAAATAATAGGGGGTAGTTAGTACGCCCGGGAATCGGGAAGCCGTTGAGCCAACTGGCATCATCGCTCACACCCCAGAAGGTCACGCGATCTACTTTGTCTTTATGTTTGATTAAAATTTTAAACAGGGCTTCATAGGCTTTTGCCAATTTCTCATCTATGTCTTTTGGCAGGCCATTAATGTAAGGATCACGCTCGGGCTTGTATTCAAAACGGGTCGAAATTTCCGCAACCGGTAAATTCCACACCGAAGGCAATACATCAATATCCAATTCCGTTAAATGAATGCGCAGCCCTAATTTGGAGTAGGCGAGAATACTGTCTTCGAAATTTTTCATATCCGATTCCAGACCTACGTGAGCTTGCATGCCCAAACCATGAATGGGCGCTTTGCGTTTTTGTAAACGCTTCAACATATCGATAGTCGCGTTGCGTTTGCCTTCTTGTTCATTGTTGTAATCGTTGTACATCAAATGCGCTTTGGGGTCGACTTCGTGGGCGAGATTAAATGCGTTGACGAGAAAGTCGTCGCCCATAATGTTGTACCAATGACTAGGGCGCATTTTGTTGTCATCACCCACCGCTTCATTTACCACATCCCACGCTGCGATCTTGCCTTTATAGCGGTTAACCAAAGTGGTGATGTGCTCTTGCTGTTTTTTTGCTAGTGCTTCTTTCGCTATGTAGCTGCCATCTTTATTTTTAAACACACTGTCGGGAATTTGGCTGTGCCAGCCGAGTGTGTGGCCAACAATATGCATATTGTGCCGGGTACCAAATTCTACAAAGGCATCGCTGTCTTGCCACTTCCAGCTGCCATCTTCATTGCGCACTTCGCCCCATTTTTGGCAGTTTTCAGCAGTGATGGAATTAAAATCTTTGGTAATTAATGCTGTCAGCTTCGGGTCTTGTTTGCCGATGATGCTTGCGCTTAATGCGGCGCCGATTAGAAAATCATTTTTGTAGGCATCTTTTAATCCGGTCACGGCGGCAGCTTTTTCTGCGGCTTGCAGTTTAGCGGTTGTGAGTAGCGCCGCAGTGGCGCTACTCATGGCGAGTAGTTTTCTACGTGAGATATTCATAGTTTTTCCTCTTGCATCAGTTGATTATTCAATACGGGTAATTTGACTATTGGTAGTGGTTTCATCCGGAATCGATTGCGGATCAAACCAAAGTTCAGGGCGGTTCACTGGCGTTTCTTTGGAAAGTAGTGGATTATCCAATTTAAATAATTTTCGCTTTTTCATATTGGCTTTCTTCATAACATCCTGAATGGATTTGTCGCCGTAAAAAACTTTGTCAAATTCCCCGTTGGCAATTGCGCGTTCAAAACCTATCTCCAAATCTTTGGCGAGGTTTTGATTGTTGGGTGAAACAAATAAATAGAAGGGCATACGGTAATAAACCATTAAATTTTCTTCAACGGCTAAATTTAATTCAGGCCGCGCTTCCAGTTCGCTGAAGGGTTCATGCACCCCACGGGGAAAAGCATCAAATCGCTCACCTTCTACCATATGAAATAAACCGGGGTACTTGTTGGTTTTGATAATTGTAAAACCGTTGGCTTCAAGAATGCGGCCATCAGCCCAGGTGCGCCCTTGACCGAGTGTGAGCTGTTTAAGGTCTGCGAGGGTTTTTATGTTGTCGAATTGGCGCTGATTATTTTTATTGATAATAAAAATTCTATAGCCCAGTAAACCTTTAAATAGTGGGATACGTATTGGGCGCAATTGCGATTCAATTTCTGAATCAGATGAAGCCCAACATAAATCCAATAGACCGCCCGAGCGGACTTCTTCATTGACTCGCGCTTGAGTCAGGTCTTCCTGGGATATATAGATGGTGTAATTCGGGTTGTCACTATGAGCGATGGCCAGCTTAAGCATTTTGATCGCATAGGCTGCATTGGGATCACTAAAATTGTTCACCCGGATATTTTTATCGGCGGCAAAGGCCTGAAGGCTAACGAGAGAGATAAAGCATAAAGAAATAATTTTTATCATTTTTTTTGACCGAGATAGATTGTTAGGATGACTTTAGTGTTTTTAGTTTGGAGCTATCCTTTACATTTATTAAATTGTTTTCTTGTATACAAGTGTTATATTTGATGTGACTATAAGATAGCAGCTATTTAAAAATAATCCATGCGGAGATGCACGTGTCCAGACGATTCTTTACTAATTTATTCATTTTGTGGCTGTTCTTTCTTGCTGGGGCAGCACAAGTCAGCCGTGCCGAAGACGGTTATGAAATGTGGTTGCGCTATCAGCCGGTGGCAGATGAGGTATTACGCAAAACCTACCAGCAGCAATTTACCCAGATTCTGGCAGAAGGTGATTCGCCAAGCTTGAGTGTAGCAACTGTTGAGCTACAGCGCGGATTAAGTGGCTTATTGGCTAGACCTATCGCGATTGGCAATAAAAAGTTATCCAAGCATGCAGTGGTGCTGGGTACGCCTACCAATTCCCCTCTTATTGCATCGCTGCAATTAGGCGAGCGTTTGGCGGCATTAGGCGATGAAGGGTATTTGATCGAGCGAACCCACATCAATAAGCGCGCAGTAACGATTATTGCCGCGAATACTGATGTGGGTGTGCTCTATGGCAGTTTTCATTTATTGCGCTTGCTACAAACACAGCAGTCAGTTGAAAAAGTGTCCATCGCCAGTGCGCCCAAATTGCAACATCGTGTAGTTAATCACTGGGACAACGTGAATCGCTTGGTTGAGCGCGGGTATGCCGGTTTATCGCTGTGGGATTGGGGCACATTGCCGGATTATAAATCCCAGCGTTATGTCGATTATGCGCGCATCAATGCATCGCTCGGTATTAATGGTACGGTGATTAATAATGTAAATGCCGACCCGCGCTTATTGAGCGATCAATTTCTGCAAAAAATTGCGGCTCTTGCCGATGTGTTTCGCCCTTACGGGATCAAGGTGTATTTATCGATTAATTACAATTCACCGCGCGCTTTTGGCGATTTGGATTTAGCCGATCCGCTCGATCCACGCGTGCAAAACTGGTGGAAAGAGCGCACCAAAAAAGTGTATCAATACATTCCCGATTTTGGTGGCTATTTGGTAAAAGCCAACTCAGAAGGTCAACCTGGCCCACAAGATTATGGCCGCAATCATGCCGACGGCGCTAACATGCTCGCCGCTGCATTAAAGCCATATGGCGGCGTGGTTTTCTGGCGCGCATTTGTATACAGCCCGGATATTGGCGACCGCTTCCGTGGTTCTTACGATGAATTTAAACCACTTGATGGAAAATTTGCGGATAACGTCATCTTGCAAGTTAAAAATGGCCCCATCGATTTCCAACCGCGCGAACCCTATTCATCACTTTTTTCTGCGATGGAAAAAACCAATATGATGATGGAGTTCCAAGTCACCCAGGAATATTTTGGTTTTGCCACACACCTTGCGTATCAAGGCCCGCTGTTTGAAGAGTCACTACGCACTGAAACTTTTGCTAAAGGCGAGGGTTCAACTATCGGCAATATCCTTGAAGGAAAAGTATTTAATAGCAAGCGCACCGGTATGGCCGCAGTCATTAACCCCGGTACTGACCGTAACTGGACAGGGCATCCGTTTGTGCAATCCAGCTGGTATGCGTTTGGGCGTATGGCGTGGGATCACACTATTTCGGCAGAATCGGCCGCAGAAGAATGGTTGCGCATGACTTTTTCGAACGATAAAAAATTTATCGAACCCGTTAAGAATATGATGATGATATCGCGCGAAGCTGGCGTAAATTATCGTTCACCGTTAGGGTTGACTCACTTGTACTCGCAAGGTGATCACTATGGCCCTGCACCCTGGACCGCTAATTTAGAGCGCCCCGATTGGACTGCAATTTATTATCATCGCGCAGCCAAAGACGGCATTGGTTTTGATCGCACTAAAACCGGTTCTAACGCAATTGCGCAATATCCTGCGCCGCTGGAAAAACTATACGGCGATGTAAATGCAGTGCCAGAAGATTTATTGCTTTGGTTCCATCACGTAAGTTGGGATCACAAAATGCAATCTGGCCGCAGCTTGTGGGATGAATTAGTCCACAAATATTATGAAGGTGTAGAACAGGTTCGCAGCATGCAACGCGATTGGGATCAGCAAGAACAATTTGTTGATGCTGAACGTTTTGCACAAGTAAAAGCGCTCTTACAAGTACAGGAGCGCGACGCCGTAATTTGGCGCGACTCCTGTGTGCTCTATTTCCAAACCTTCTCCGGCAAACCCATTCCCGTCGGTTATGAAAAACCAAAACACGATTTGGACTACTACCAATTCCTCGCCCGTACCCGTTACGTGCCAGAACCGTGGCACCCTGCAAGTTCAAGCCGCGTATTAAAATAGTTTCCCGCTGTTTTCCTATCACTCCCAGGCTTTGCTTGGGAGTGCCTATGATTACTTTAAGCGTGGATTTGTAACAAATCGTATCTGTTAGTGAACTGTCTAAAATCCATTGTGTCGATATGCATCATTCATAAGTTACTGAAAGAGGTGTCGTCATCATGAAAATTTTCATTATTTTTTCCCTACTTTCCCTTGTGGCTTGTTCCCAGCGACAAATTTATGACTCGATTCAAGTGAGTAATCGCAACGAATGCGAAATTTTGAGTGGAGTTCAACGCAAAGAGTGTTTGGCTCGTTTAGCCCCTGACTACCAAACTTATGAACAACAACGTCAGGAGTTATTAAAAGATCGGTGATGTTTGATTTGTATCCCAGATAAAAACATCACCCATTCATTTCTGCATTTTTAATCCCGATTGCATCCCCATCCTCTAATGCAGGATAATACTGGTTAATTAACCAGTTTCTGTGCTTTTATGATCAACGCCTTTTTATTAACCCGCCAATGGCGCGATACCCGTGAGGGGGTTGTGCTCGATTTGTGGTGGGCGACAGAATCTGGCAGTTGTTGGACGCAGGTGACCGGGCAGGAGGTAGTGTTTTTTGTGTTGCGTGAAGATGCAGCGCAAATTCAGGTGTTGATTAAGCGTTTGCGCCATTGGCGTATGGCGGAAGTTGAATTAAAAACCTTTCTGAATAAACCGGTTAACGCGCTCTATTTTAAAAGTCACCGCACTGCGCGCGATGCGCAGGATATTTTTCGGCAGAATGACATTGAATTTTGGGAAAGCGATATCCGCCCGCCGGAACGTTATTTGATGGAGCGTTTTGTGACCGCCGGTGCGCAATTGGATTTGCCGGATCAATCGCCCTCTGTTCACTCTGCCTCTACTCATTCCGCTGCACTACCACAGCCGCTGCTTAACCCTCGCATTACGCCGTTGGCCGATGAACAATCACTCTGGCGACCCGCTTTGCGCATGCTCTCGCTTGATATTGAAACCTCTATGGATGCCAAACAGCTCTATTCCATCGGCGTTTGGTGTGAGCAGGGCAAGCGGGTGTTTATGGTGGGGCAGGGCGCGGATACGGAACTGGTGATTTTTTGTGAAGATGAAAAATCTTGTTTACAGCAATTTTTTGTATTTCTGCAACAGGTCGACCCCGATATTTTAATTGGTTGGAACCTGGTGCAGTTTGATTTGTTGGTGCTGGAAAATATTTGCCAGCGCTTAAAAATGGAACTGCAGCTAGGTCGCGCTAACCAATCCATTCACTGGCGCCATGAAGAAGGCGATGGCGGGCGCAGTTTTGTGGTAATTCCGGGGCGTGTGGCGCTCGACGGTATCGAATTACTTAAAGCGGCTAATCATCAATTTCCAAGTTATTCACTGCAAAATATTTCGCAGGAGTTGTTGGGTGAAAGCAAATTAATTACTGGCAATGATCGCGGCGGTGATATTACTCAGTTATTTAAAACCGATAAGCTAGCGCTGGCTGAATACAACCTGCATGACTGTGAATTGGTGTGGAAAATTTTTGCCCAGCAAGAGTTGCTTGCCTTTGCGCTGGAGCGCAGTCAATTAACGGGCTTGTTGTTGGATCGTATCGGCGGCTCTGTTGCGGCATTTGAGTATTTGTATTTGCCGCGATTGCATAGGCGCGGTTATGTCGCGCCCAATTTAGGTGAATTGGAGTCAGACGTTATCAGCCCCGGCGGTTATGTGATGAATTCCCGCCCTGGGATTTATGACAATGTATTGGTACTGGATTTTAAAAGTCTGTACCCCAGTATTATCCGAACCTTTTTAATTGACCCATGCGCATATTGGCTGGCGCAGCACAATCAGCTCGATGAAACTGAAACACTGGCCGGCTTTAATGAGGCTTATTTTGCTCGCGAAGGGCATATCTTACCGGCGGTGATTGAGCAGCTTTCGGCTGCGCGCGATCGTGCCAAGCAACATAAAAACGCGCCGCTCTCCCACGCCATCAAAATTATTATGAATTCGTTTTACGGTGTCTTGGGTTCTACTGGCTGCCGCTTTTTTGATCCCCGTGTGTGCAGTTCCATCACCCTGCGTGGCCACGAAATTATCCAGCGCAGCCGCGATTGGATTGAGCAACAGGGCTATGCGGTGATTTATGGCGATACGGATTCACTGTTTGTCTGGTTGGAAAACAACTGCGTGGGTAAGGCTCCTAAGGAGCCAGAACAGTGTCATAAGATCGGCGCGCGTTTAGCCAAAGAATTAAATGCCTGGTGGCAGCAGACCTTGCGTGCTGAATTTAATATCAAAAGTGCTTTGGAAATCCAATACGAAACCCATTACCTGCGTTTTTTAATGCCGACTATTCGCGGCTCTGAATTAGGCACTAAAAAACGTTACGCGGGTTTGATAGAGGTGAATGGTCAGCGCGATATGGTGTTTAAAGGGCTGGAAAATGTGCGTACCGATTGGACCCAGCTGGCCAAAGAATTTCAAATGACGCTGTACCGCAAAGTATTTGATGGTGAAGATTATCTGGATTTTGTGCGCGCGATTAACGCTGAAGTGTTGGCGGGGAAACGTGATGTGGAATTGATTTATCGCAAGCGGTTGCTCCGTCATCTGCATGAATACCAAAAAAATGTTCCGCCTCATGTGCAGGCGGCACGCAAATACGAGCAGTTAACCGGAGTGCGTTTGCGGCGCGGTGATTGGATCAGCTATGTGATTACCACTAACGGCCCCGAACCGGTCGGCTCCTATGAAGTGGATATGAACTTGCGCCAGAGTCCGTTTGATTATCAACATTATGTGACCAAACAACTCGCGCCCGTGGCCGATAGTATTTTGCATTTTATGGATGAGTCGCTAGGGCAATTGGTGGAGAACCAAATGTCGCTGTTTGATGCGCACTAATACCATTCGCGAGACAATAGTAATCACCATACAATTTTATATTGCATGCCCACCGCGAGATTGTTGACATCGGAACGGCGATATTGGTTGATGCGGTATTCAGTAACAAAATAAAGCTGCTCAATAATGTTAAACCCTAGTTGTGCTTCGGCTACTACAGGGTCATCAGGAATGTTACCCGCAAGTGTTTCGCCAAAGGTGTGATCAATAAAACCGGCGAGATATAAACGTGGTGATAACCAGGGGAATTTCATCATAAAGCTGTGTTCAAGTTGCCAGGCATTTCCCGGTTGATCGTCAAATTGAATTACATGAGCATTGATCGCATATTTTAAATTCATGCGCTCAAATAATGTTTTTAAATACGCACTGTCGTTTAAGCGCCAGCGCACGCCTAAACGGTGGCGATCATTGTCGACACCGGTTCTAAAATTCATTTGCAGCGTTAAATCCAATGGCGATTGTTCGCTGATCCGCCAGCGCACATTTTGTTCGGTGTAATAGGTCGTGGTATCGCTCAATTCATCCGCTGTTTTTTGATTGCCAAAATTGGTCAGACTGAAATATTCAAAGCGATTGGGCAATTGCGCGGCGGCATTGATGGTGGCTACGCTGTCGTCATCGACATCGGATAAATAGGGGTAGACATTAAAATCCAAAAAACCACTGCGGCTGTTTTGTGCATGCGCGCTAAGCGGAAGTTGTAGCAGTGCAAGTGCAATAAATAATCCGGTTAGTATTGATCGATCAAAAATACGGGTGTACATAACAGGGTTCCGTGTGGCGCGCAGCGGCTGCGCTGGAGGATAGCGACTGGGTAGCGAAATATCTAATAAACCTTAGTGTAGATGCGGCTTAATCGCCATGTGAGTCAGTTGGATTAATGCTAAGTTCTTGTTATCAAGAATCGCTTCGGGCTATATTCCCCCTCCCTTGGTTATCTTCAGGTTATGTTATGTCCGGTTCCAATTCCGATATCGATGAAGTTCTTGAGTTGCTGCGTGATCACAATGAAATGGTGCCAGTGCCGCTGGAATTGCCCGATGAAGATCGGCTGGTCGAAATTGAAGAAGAATTGTTATTGCCAATCCCCCGTGAAATGCGCACCTTTTTACTGGAAGCGAGCGATGTGGTGTACGGTTCCATCGAGCCAGTTACCGCTGCTGACCCCTATTCACATACCTATTTACCTGAAGTGACGGCAGTGGCCTGGGAACAGGGCGTGCCGCGCTATTTAATGCCGCTGTGTGAAGTCAATGGCACTTACTATTGTGTCGAGCAAGACGGAGAAGTGGTGTTCTGGCGCGATGGTGAATTGACCGATGAGACTTGGCCCTCGGTTTGGCACTGGGTGCGTGATGTATGGCTTGAATCCTGATTTGAGATGGGCTGAGAAGTTGGATTAAGTCACGAAAATGGATTTTGGTGACAAAAGCATCCCGTTTATTGGGCTACACTCAATCTCCCGGCCAGATTTATTGTGGTCTTGTCTGCCCAGTTCTTGGTGATGGTGTCTGTTGTGTATAGAGTTTGGTTGTCATCTGCTTCCCTGATTCTGGCTTTGTCCAGCGCGGGCGTATGGGCAGTAGATGCAGTTAACACCACAGCTGAGGATACTGCCCAAGAGTCCAGCCTTGCGGATTTTGAAGCCCATGTCCGGCGCATTGCAGAAAAAACTGCAGCCGAAGAAAAAGCGCGCAAGGAGCAAGAGCGATTAGCGGCGGAGGCTGCGGCGAGCAAAAAGTCCGTGCAACCCTTTACTTTTTTTAAATATCAGAAAGGCGGCACTGTCGCCTACTCAGACCGTCAGCCCAAAAAAGCGGCTTACGAAGTGATTGTGTACAACTCCTGTTATGCCTGTAACCCTTTGTCGCGGGTGGATTGGCGCGGTACCAAACTCTACCTGACTGAATTTACCTATTTGATTACTCAAGCTGCGAGCAGGTACGGAGTTGATCCCTCATTGGTGCGCGCGATTATTCACGCCGAATCCAATTTCAATCCACTGGCACGCTCACGCAAGGGCGCTATGGGGTTGATGCAATTGATGCCCGGAACGGCAAAAGATATGGGGGTAAGCAATGCCTCTGATGCAGCACAGAATATCGATGGTGGAGTGAAATATTTGGCGCGCATGCTGGAGCGTTTTGACGGCAGTATTACTATGGCGACCGCCGCTTACAATGCCGGGCCGGGTGCTGTAGAAAGGTATCGCGGTGTGCCGCCTTACAAAGAAACCAAAACCTACGTATTTCGTGTAAACATCCTGCATCAGCGTTATAAAAACCAACTGGCGCTTGCGCGCAATTAACCGTCTATACAATTCCAGTGGTGTGGCGATTCCCGCTCATAACCAACCCGTCTAATTTTTCCGATAAATTCCGCTCAAAAAAACAACGCTTTTGCCGCTATAGAGATTAGCCCTCACTCTTTTGTATGGGGCTCTTCTTTGGTTTTGATAAAAACGGACGGCATTATGATTATTTCTAACGCCTTGATTGGCATGGCTGCACAGCGGGATTATCGCGAACAACAGAGTGTTACCGAGCATTTGGAGTTTTGGTTTGATCAACCGGAGCGTCTTGCTCCCGTTAAGGCGGAGCTACCAGAAACGCCTGACGTAGAGGTGGATTTATCGCGCGCTGGTTCTTTACTGGCGATGCATCGCCAAGCAGAGCAGCTGGATCTAAGCGCGCCAATGGATTCCCGTGATCGCTTGAATAAGATGATTATTGAGGCGATGTATAAATCCATCACCGGCAAAGATCTGCATATGAGTACTCCGGCCGATCTTCAAGTTGGCCGGGAAAGTAAAACGCAAACCTTGAATGTGGATGTGTCGCCGCCGGCACAGGCAGTTACCGCGCGCAGTGCCGGCCCCGGTTTAATCTATCATCGGCATGAACGATATCAGGAGCAGGAGTCCATGCGTTTTCAGGCGGTAGGGCGAGTGCGTACTGCCGATGGCCGTGAAATCGATTTCTCTGTCGCAATGAACATGAGCCGCGAATTTGTGCAAGAGTCCAATATCACCATTGAAGCTGGCAGCAAAAAAGTCGACCCCTTGGTGATTAATTTTGATGGGCTGGGTGCATCCCTGAGCCAGACCCGTTTTGCGTTTGATTTGGATAATGACGGCACTACCGAGCAAATTGCTAGCCTGCGCCCCGGCAGCGGTTATTTGGCGCTGGATCGCAATGGCGATGGCATTATCAATAACGGCAGTGAATTATTTGGCCCCAGCAGTGGTCGCGGTTTTGCCGAGCTGGCGGCATACGATGAAGATGGCAATCATTTTATCGATGAAGGCGATAGCATTTATCAGCAGTTGCGTATCTGGATGATCAATGAAGATGGCTCGACGCAATTAGCGGCGCTGGGCGATAAAAATATCGGCGCGATTTTTCTCGGCCATGTGTCATCACCGTTTCAATTAAAAGATCCACAAAATAATTCGCTCGGTGAAGTGGCAAACTCCGGCATTTATTTAACCGAAAATGGCAAAGTGGGTGTGGTGCAAGAAATTAATTTGACGGTGTGACTTTCGTTTTATAAAAAAGGCGACTGAATTATTCAGTCGCCTTGACTTGGTTTAATTTTTTTGATGTCGCCGTTGTTAAACAGCGTTTAGTACGCAGTTAAAAGGTTCCCTGCGTGCTGCTCGCACTTCCGGTGTTGAGTGTATTGTTACTGCCGCTCTGCCAGACGACACCAGCAGCCGGATTATTTTCTTCGCGCTTTAAACATTTCCATTGTACTGCTGTATTGGCGGGCAATTGGATGGTGCCTGTCCAGGTTGGATAACTCGTCGGGTTTAACTTAACTGCGGCACCAGCTGTCCAATTCCCCAATGCGGTATTGTTGCCCACCACGTACACGCTTTGCCCCGAATAGGTCGTGCCATTCTTGCAAGTGAAATTCACGCTGACAGTGGCTGCTGCGGAACTGGATGCAATGCTTGAAACACTGCTAGTAGAACTTGCTGCGGAGCTGCTGGTGTTGTTTGGTGTAATCGCGTATTGCAAGCTCGCATCGTTAAAGGTGATGGTGTAAGTGCCGGGAGTGGCAACAAGAATATCGTTACCGCTGGCATCGGCAATAAAGTCATTATTGTTATTGCCCCAGTTGTTAACCCAGTTGCCGTAAGCATCAAATTTAAAGCGGCCGGTACTAGTACCGGAAAATGTTGCAGTGCCAACCCAGGTGCCAGTAGTGCAGGTCATATCAGCGCTTGCCCAATTATTAAATGTGCCGCGCAATTTCATTGAAGAATACACACAGTTGTTGCCAACTACGCCGCCATTTTTTGCTTGCACATGAATAGCAGCAGCACTTTTGCCTGCAACATTGAATGTAGCGGTGCCATTGGCAGCAACGGTAATACTTGCGCCGGTGCAGGCACCGTTGACATTCATGCTGTCGTTTTGGCCATTGATGACAACAAAACCGAGGCTGCCGCGACCAAATGCAATTTGATTGCTGCCGTTATCCCACCAGTTCGATAAATAAAATGCATCTTTTGTTGCGTTACGAAAGCCCACCATATTGGCGATTTCGCGGTTGCGGTGTTCGCATAACCAACCGTTATTACACGCACTTGCGCCACTGGTTGGTGGGCCTTGGTCGTGATCAGTCCAATCGTAACTGGACATTACTTTCGGGTAACCATAAGGAAAGGCGAGGGTGAAAACATGCGCTATGTTATTCACATTCATACCGTCTTTATGCGTAACAATATTGCTGGTGTTCTGCCGTTGGTTATCGTGATTGGCTACAAATACTACGGCATCGCTGCTTGCCAACCAGCCGCTCCATACGCCTATATTGCGCAAATCTTTTAACGGTGCACGGCCTTTAAAATATGTGCCAATCGTATTGCTGAAATTAAATTCGGTGACATCGCCAATGTAGGTATATTGCGCTGGCGTGATGGGTTCATTCGCCGCGCCGATTACTTCCTGAAAAATATAAGGCGAACCATTTAAGCGGCTGACAATATTAGCAACATCGGCACTTGCCATATGTTTAGCGGCATCGATGCGAAACCCCGCTACACCCATACTCGATAAATCATTTAAGTAAGCCGCGATTTTTCCGCGCACATAATCTGATTCAGTTTTTAAATCATTTAAGCCAACTAAATCGCAGTTTTGTACTTGCCATGCATTGGTGTAATTAATATTTCCCGTGCAGGTGTGGAAATCATTTACGCCATAGGGAACTTCGGGAAAATTGCGATTGCCTGCTGACATGTGGTTGATGACGGCATCGACATAAATATCAACACCGACTGCTTTGCAGCGTGCGACCATGCTGGCAAATTCCGCACGTGTACCTGAGCGACCTTCAATTGCGTAGCTCACTGGTTGATAGCGCGTCCACCAAAAGCTTCCGGCAACGGATTTTTGCGGAGGTGATACTTGTACTGCAGCATAACCTTTTGGACCGAGAAAGTTTTCGCATTCCGATGCAATATCATTCCATTGCCATTCAAACAAATGCACAAAGGTTGTCTGTGCGATAACAGGGGTGGATATTAACGGGTATAACAAAAAAGCAAACAACAGTTTGGGGAGTGTTTTCATAGTGATTTACCGAAGTTTTGATGATTATCTTTATTAGGTTTGTATGCATGCAGTGCAGGCAACAACAACTTCCAGCGGCAGAATACGGTAAATGGTTTGGATTGATAGTTTGAATACGTATGCAGTAACAAGAATTAGTTGTTATGCAATTTAGTGCGACAGGTAGTTTAAATCCGCCCAAAAACAATAAGCCCCATTCGGGGCTCATTGCAGTGGTCAAAGCTTTTTATAGTTGATATCAGCGCTGAATTATTGATTAGCCGACAATACTTGTGCTTTGGCTTCACTGGCAATTGGAGAGGAAACTCGGTTTTTCAGCACAACAGTGTCACCTTTGCCTAATGACCCCAGTGACATAGTACGGCCTTTTTCTGTGGCTACTTTGGCGCCTTTGATTACGTTGAAAGTTTTGGTGGCACCATCTTCAGTCTTGATGGTGATAGTGCTTTCAATCGCATCAACTTTAGTGACTACGCCGGGAACTTCTTTATAAGACGCAAATGCTTCAGCGGCCGCCATATTGGACAACGTTGACATGCTGGCAAATGAAATAACGGCAACAACTTTAGCTACGAATGATTTTGACATGATAAAACCCTCAAAAAGTAAGAATAATCAGAATGTTTAACTGCACCCACGGAATGATTATAGGCATATCATTTTTTAATGTGTTACTTTTTGTTACGAATTTTAAGATTGTTTTTGCACAAAAACAGAAAAATTAATCGTTTTAATTCATATATAGAATATAAAAAATAATTTAAATCTCAATATGTTATTAAAAGCATTGTTTTGGGTCATTTTTCATAAAAAGTGTTACCTGGTGTTTTGTTTTGGTGTTTTTATCTGTTTCGCTTGGGTGCATTGATGGACAACGTTGTCTTTTTTGTGCGTTATTTTAGTGCTCAATAAAAAACCCGCTAATTCTGTCGAATTAGCGGGTTTTACTTTTTACGCCGGTTTGCGTGCGGTAGTTGGCGGTTACTGGTTAAACAGGAACTCCATCAGCGCATTTTGTGCATGCATACGGTTCTCCGCTTCTTCCCAGATTACCGCATCGGGTGCATCGAGGATTTCGGCGGTCACCTCTTTGCCACGATAGGCGGGCAAGCAGTGCATAAAGAGCGCATCGGCTTTGGCTAGGCTCATCAGCTCTTTATTGACTTGGTAGCCGCTGAAGATTTTTTCGCGCTGTTTCTTTTCATCTTCCTGACCCATAGAGGCCCAAGTGTCGGTAACAACCAGGTCAGCACCGGCGACTGCTGCGCGCGGGTCATTGCTCAGGTTGACACGATCTTGATAAGGCGTGACGAATTCATCTTCCGGTTCAAAACCCTTGGGGGTGGCGATACGCAATTCAAAGTCACACAGTTCAGCAGCTTCAATATAGGTGTTGCACATATTGTTGCCATCACCTACCCAGGCGACGGTTTTGCCCGCAAGCGATCCGCGTTTTTCCACGTAAGTTTGGATGTCGGCCAGCAGCTGGCAGGGGTGATACTCATCGGTCAAGCCGTTGATCACTGGTACGCGTGAATATTCCGCGAAGCGCTCAACGGTGCTATGCGCATAGGTGCGGATCATCACCATATCGACCATGCTGGCAATGCAGCGCGCAGCGTCCTCGATAGGCTCGCCGCGACCGAGTTGGGAGTCTTTGGTGGACAAAAAGATCGCATGGCCACCCAGCTTCGCCATACCGGATTCGAATGAAACGCGGGTGCGAGTGGAGTTTTTCTCAAAAATCATCGCCAATACTTTGTTGTTAAACGGCTCAGGGGCGGTGCCTTGGGCCAGCATGGCTTTGAGTTCGATGGCGCGCGCAATTATCTGTTGCAGTTCGGCGCGGTTAATATCAGCGAGGGTTAGAAAATGTCTCGGTGCCTTTGGGGGAACCATAATCATTGCTCTTTTATTGCAGCGCGCGCCTTATGCGCGCGCCTATTTAAAACTCAGTAACTAAAGGTTAAAACTCGTTAACTAATTGCACGACTTTATTGACCAGCTCATCGGCTTCGGCGTCGGTGAGAATAAACGTCGGCAGTAAACGAATAGTGTTAACGGCGGTCACGTTAATCAGCACACCCAAATCGCGGCCTTTCTGAATCAGCTCCGGGCAGGGCGCATTGAGTTCGATACCAATCATCAAGCCTTTGCCGCGAATATCGGTCACCTTGGCATTGCCCGCCAAAGCAGCTTTAAAGTCGGCCAGTAATTTATCGCCCAACACTTTTACCCGTGCAATTAAATTCGTTGCTTGCAGAGTTTCGATCACTGCAATGCCCGCGCTACAGGCGAGCGGGTTGCCACCGAAGGTGGTGCCATGATTGCCTGGTTGCAGCACCTCTGCCGCTTTACCGCGCGCGAGGCAGGCGCCAATCGGCATGCCATTGCCCAAACCTTTTGCGGTGGTGACTACGTCGGGCAGCAGGTTATTGTGTTGATAGGCGAAAAAAGTACCGGTACGGCCATTGCCCGTTTGAATCTCATCGAGCATCAACAGCAGATCATGCTGATCGGCGATGGTGCGCAGTTGGTTCAAATAATCAGTGGCAGGCACCCGCACACCACCTTCACCTTGCACCGGCTCCACCAGAATAGCGACTATGTTGCTGTGCTCAGCAACAGCGGCTTTGACGGCGGCTACATCGTCATAGGGTACACGGATAAAACCCTCTACCAATGGCTCAAAACCGATTTGCACTTTGGTATTGCCGGTAGCGGTCAGGGTCGCCATGGTTCTGCCATGGAAACTGTTGCTCATGACTATAATAGTCGGACTCTTCACGCCCTTATCATTGCCGTATTTACGGGCGATTTTGATGGCGGCTTCGTTGGCTTCGGCGCCGGAGTTGGAAAAGAAGACTTTTTCCATGCCCGATACCTGAATCAGTAGATCTGCCAACTGCTGCTGTTGGGGAATATTGTATAAATTGGAGACGTGCAGCAGGGTTGCCGCTTGTTCGCTCAAGGCTTTGGTAACAGCGGGGTGTGAGTAGCCGAGACCACATACGGCAATGCCGCTGATCGCATCGAGATAGGATTTGCCACTGTCATCCCATACTCGGCTGCCCTCGCCCTTGGTCAGGGTCAGAGTTCTGGTGCCATAAGTATTCATGAGCGTGGACATGCTGTTCTCCAAAAAATAACGCCGCAGCGTTAATAATAAAAAGTGTCTTGTGTGAAAAAAACAATCCGCCAAAGCCCATCAGTGACAGGCTTACGAGTCGTTGATCAGGGAGCGTTAATCAGAGCTGTTTTGCTGCATCAGCACTTGCTGCCGATGGGACATTGCTGGAGTCCAGTCTGTACGCGGCAAAAAACAGGCAGTAAATATATAAGTTATTGCGATTATTGGCAAATTTGGGCTGGTTTTACGCCTATTGCGACGAGTTAAAGCTGCTGCCCTGTACAAACTCTTTAGCAAAAATAATGTCGTTTTGCAGATGAAAGGCGCTATCTGGCGGCTGGATAAAAAAACCTTCGAATAAGCGCACACCTTGCATCCACAGACTGGAAAGGTTGTGCGAGTTTTCAATTTGCGTGGCGATTACTTTGATGCCGCGACCGGTGGCAGAGGTGATTAATCGCTCCAATAATTTGGGGTTGCTGGTATCGCTCGTGAGTTTGGGTGAGAGGCGCATGTAGTTAAATGTCAGATCTTCTAGTAGCGACAAAATTTGCTCATTCTCACCTGCGCGGGTAATACAAATACCGCAGCGAATATCGCGTAACGCCTTAGCGATTTCACGTGCTTGATGGAAGTGGTTAATGATCCAGTTTTCTTCCAACATAAATACCAATCGCTCCTCACCCCGTAAGCGCGATGAGCGCAGCACATTGGCGGCAAAGGAAAAAAAGGCGCTCTGTTGCAGGGTTTCCTCGGCCAGATGAATAAATAGGGTTGCCTGTTCGCGGGTATTGCTGTCTCCGGCAATTGCGCTCACCGCTTGCTGTAATGCCCAGCGATCCAACTCCAGTCGTTTACCTGGCTGGGTAAGGCGGTTTAAAAATTGCCCGGCGGCTATGGGTTCGCCATCTTCACCGCGCAGGCGGGTGAGCACTGCGAAGTGTTCAATGTGTGCATCTTCCAAGCTGATAATGGGTTGGAACGCGAGAGTCAGATCGCGGCTGAACACAATCTGGGTAAAGTCAGGCAGGTTTTTCTCGCTGACAGCCGTAGCGCTGTTGGCTGGTGTGCCGTGAACGCTTTCCTCAAATGCTTGTTCGGCACGCAAGAGTGCATTGTTGGCCGTACCCAGGGAGTGCTCTAAAAAGGCTATCCCCAGCTTAAACTCTAGATTGAGCGATTTCCCTTTGATGCTATAGGTTTGGCTGCTCAGATGTTTGATAAATTGCTCGCCGCGCTGGCGATGAAATTCTACGCTGCGTTTGCCAGCCAGTACGCAGGCAACCATAGGGGATAAATCAATCCACTGCTCATCACTGCCTGCCGTTTCGTTGAGGCGGTGACAAAATTGATCGTGTAAATCAAGCAGCTCAACTTGTCCTAATTGTTGGCTTAGCTCTTCCAGCTTATCGATACTGAAATAGTAGAGCGCACTATTTTGATTGCCCAAACTGTTGTTTTGTAATTCATCTTCCAGCGCACTAAAAAAATAGCTGCGGTTGATCTGTTGCGGCTGTTGCGCCTGACGGGTTACTCGCGCGACGCGATTTTTCAAGGCGAAGGTATCGGCGAGTGCCTGTTCGCACACGTTGATCAGCTCGGCAGCCTCAAAAGGTTTGGTCAGCAGGGCATTGACGCCGAGCGCTTTGATACTTTTGTGCAAATGGGTATCGGTATCCGCGGTGACAAAAATAATGGGCAATAACAAAAACGCAGGATCCTGTCGCAGCAGTACGGCGAGCTCCATGCCATTAATATCAGGCATGTGCATATCCAAAATAACCAAATCGGGGTTGAATTTGGCGGCCTGCTGCAAACTGTGGAGTGGTTTGTTGAGGCTGAGCACCTCCATTCCTGCGTGCCGCAAAATTTCAGCTTGCAAACTGGTCATGGCGGGATCGTCGTCAACAATCATTACCTGTTGGGTTTTGGTGTTAAGCGTGATGATGTTGATCAACTTCTCGACTAAAGAATTAAAATCGAGTGGTTTGGTCAGGTAATCGTTGCTGCCAGCGCGCAGCGCACGCAACTTGGCATTGACGTCGGTACGACCGGACATCAGCAGGATGGGTGTATTCCCGGTGAGTAGTGATTTGATTTGATGTAGGCTGCCCAACGCCTGCATGCCAGCATGCTCAAAATCCGGATCCATCAAAATGGCAGCAGGAGAATCTACATAGAGTTGCTGCATACAGGTTTGCGGATTGTCGAAATACTCCACCGCAAATCCAGCGTTGCGCAAATAGGCACTGCAAAGCGCCGCGAGGATTCGGTCTGGATCAATTAAAAAAATGGTTTTCCCCTGTGTCTCCTCGCTATTTTTAATAGCGATCGAGGCGAGTGGGGCCTGCAGTGCTTTGCCACCAGCGGTAGCAGCCATTGTTTGGCTCAGGTGTTCGACATGATCTTCCAGCTGTACGTATTCCAAACCGCCAAAACTGCGCCCTAGTTCGTTTAACTCGATAATGAAATTCTCCAACTGCAACGCAGCCTGACACAAATCAGGAAAACCAAAGCTAGTACCTGCTTCAACCAGTTTGTGTGCAAATTGTTGCAGCGCGGCAATACCTTGCGCGCTCCAGTTAAGGTGACGCAAGTGGCTCCAGATTTCTTCCAAGCGATGCGCCCGCTCGGGTAAGCTTGCGGCGAACTGTTGGCGCAGCCGCTCCAGCTGATTGCGGAATTCTTGTTGCATAAAAGCTTCCTGATGTTTACTTCTGAGTATAGAGCCTGTTTGCCAAATAACAGGCTAGATATCCATGACTGTAAAAATTGGTTTTATTTAATGAGACTTTGCTGTGTTTTTAGCAGAATAGTTCGCTTTCCACCTTGGCTGACCAGCACTTTTCCCCTTTTTTGGATATATATGAATTATTTGTGTACCCATCTGCATCTATTTTTAACCAGTGCCTTATTACTTATTCATGCCAATGCTTTGCATGCGCAGACTGCGCCAGAATTGCTGGAGACCTTGGTGGTATCGGGTGAGCGATCTTCCGATGCGCTATTAAAGCGCCACCTGGTCAAAAAAACGGCGACGGATTTTGCCGCAGGCGCGCGTCTCGATCCCGCCGAACTGTTGCGCACCATACCCGGAGTGCAGGTCGATTCACGCAGCAATTATGCGCAGGACACTCGCATCAGTTTGCGCGGCTTTGGCGCGCGCTCTGCTTTTGGTGTGCGCGGAATTGATCTGCAGGTCGATGGCATTCCTCTATCAACACCGGATGGCCAAGGACAATTGGCGAGTGTGATGCTCGATAATATCGCCAGCGTACAAGTATTGCGCGGACCCATGGCGGCACTCTATGGCAATGGTGCTGGTGGTGTGATTGCACTGCAAACAGCCGCTCCCGATACAAGCAATGTCGGGGTAAGTCTTATTGGCGGTGATCCCGGGCTTGCGCGTCACGTTTTGAATGGTGAATGGCGCAAGAATAATATCGCTATGCGCGCACAAGTTGCCATGACTAACATTGATGGCGAACGCCCCCATTCCCGCGCTGAGCGAGAGCAAACTGCCCTGCAATTGTTTTACACCACTGACAATGATCTCGACCTTATTATCAAACACGATGCTAGCGATGATCCGCTGCTGCAAGATCCGCTCGGTTTAACTGCCGAACAATGGCGCAGTAATCCGACCCAAATTAATCCCATTGCTGAAATTTATAACACGCGAAAAAGTGTTGCCCACCAACAAAACTCGATTAGCCTGCGCGACAATACCGGCGCCACACGTTGGCAAACCGGGTTGTGGCAGGGCGAGCGTGCGATTACCCAATATTTAGGTTTTGCCGGTGATGCTATTACTGGCAGCGGCGGGGTAGTGGATTTGCAGCGGGATTTTTCCGGCGCAAACGCAACACTCACTCATAGTTTGCAAGTATTTAAAATACCTGCTGATATCAGTGTGGGCGCGGAGTTTGCGCAAATGCAAGATGACCGCCGCGGTTATGTTAATGAGCGCGGTAGTGCGGGCGAACTGCGCCGCGATGAAACTGGTGAGGTTAACAGCCGCGATATTTATTCATTAATTCAACTGCATCCCAGCGAAAAATTTATGCTCTATAGCGGCGCTCGCCATTCGCAGTTGGATTTTGCGGTGACAGATTATTTTATTGTTCCTGCTGCGACTGGTGCCAACAATAATCTTGCGAGCAATCCCGATGATTCCGGCGCGCGACAATACAGTGAGGATTCATTTGCAATCGGTGCACATTATGCGCTCTCAGCTGAGTGGGAATTATTTGCCAGCAGCGGGCGTGGTTATGAAACACCTACACTCACCGAGATGGCTTATAAATCAGGTGCGACCGGGTTGAATATCGATCTGCAAGCTGCGCTTAATCGCCAACAGGAGTGGGGCATTACTTATCAGAGCGATGAATTTCTTGAGCTGAATTTGACGCAATTTATTATCGCAACTGAAAACGAAATTGTGGTGGATCAATCGGTGGGTGGTCGCACCAGTTATCGCAACGCTGCGGAAACTGAACGCAAGGGTTATGAATTATTTGGCCGCTACGCACTGAACGCAAACCTGCGGATGCAGTTCAGCTTGCAATCGCTCAGTGCGGTCTATTCTGCCGGGGAGTGGAATGGCAAGCAATTACCCGGTGTGGCGCGAGAGCAATATCAGCTCAGTGTACAATGGTTGCCGTTTGCAACGGATGTGTTGCAATTGGACTTGAGCACGCAACAGCGTTCGCGTATTTACAGTGCCGATAATAATAATGTTTACGCTCCGGATTTTTACACCCTGGATCTGAGTGCGCGAGGCGCTTATTCTGCAAACTCGCTGCAATTTAATTGGTGGTTAAAATTGGCTAACTTGAGTGATGAAACCTATGTGGGTTCAGTGATCGTCAATCAGTCCAATGGCCGCGCGTTTGAGCCTGCCTTGGGGCGAAACCTGTCGGCCGGTATTAGTCTGGTGCATTATTTTCGCTAATTTTTTTGATTCTGTTGCGTGATTTTTTTCATTTGGAATTTTTATGCAGTTGCCCGATTTACCACTGAGTGCGCTACACGATGATTTTATCGCCGCACTGCAAAACACCCCGCTCTTGTTAGAGGCTGAACCGGGCGCGGGTAAATCAACCCTCGCACCGCTATGGGTTTTGGCACAGGCGCCAGCGGGCCAGCAAGTGTGGGTGGTGCAACCGCGTGTATTAGCGGCGCAGGCCTTGGCGCAACGCTTGGCGCAGTTGCTAAACGAAAAACCGGGGCGGCAAGTTGGCTATCAAGTGCCGTATGACTCGCGCATGAGTAGCGCGACGCGTTTGGTATTAATGACACCGGGGGTATTGCTGCAACATTTATTGCAAAACCCAACACTCGATGGTGTTACCTGTGTGATGCTCGATGAAATTCACGAACGCAGTGTGAATCAGGATATGGCCTGGGCGTTTTTGCAGGAAGTGCAAATCCTGCGCGATGATTTGCAACTGGTGCTGATGAGTGCAACACCCGATCCGGCATTGCAACAGCAAATTAGCAATCGCCTATTTGCACCGGGCCGCTGTTTTCCGGTCACTACGCAGTATCAACCCACCAAACAAAATTCCACAAACAATCACCCGGCGAATGCTGAAAAAATTGAAGAACAATTGCTGCGTGCGCTGCTGTCCCATCCCGAGTGGCGAACGACAAGTGTATTGGTGTTTTTGCCCGGCTGGCGCGAAATAGAAAATTGCGCTGCGCTCCTCGCACAAAAATTTCCCACCCACAAGTTATTTCGTTTGCACAGCCGCGTGCCATCCACTGAACAAACCGCAGCGTTAGATCCGGCGCAAGGTGCGCGTTTAATTTTGGCGACCAATATTGCCGAGACATCACTCACCATTGCCGATGTAACACTGGTGATTGATTCAGGCTTGGCGCGCCGCGCCGATTACGAACAGCGCACAGGTATTACGCGCTTGCGCACATCGCGCATCAGCATGGCTAGCGCTGAACAGCGCCGTGGTCGCGCGGGGCGGGTGCAGGAAGGGCATTGCATTCGCCTCTGGTCGCAAGATCAACCGCTCGCCGCAGCGGATATGCCGGAAATTCGCGCGACGGACTATCTGCCGCTTGCATTGCGTATCGCCCATTGGGGGAGCCCGACTGATTCTTTAGCTTGGTTGGAGGCGCCGAATAAACTCGCGCTGAATTTTGCCGAGCAGCAATTAAAAAAAATGTACTTGCTGGATGAAAGCGGGCTAGTTACTGCGAGCGGAAAAAATGTCAGCGCCCTCGGCACTCATCCACGCATCGCTGCGTTTTTATTACTGCATGAAAAAACAATTGGCGATGAAGCCTTGTTGCTTGCACTCGCGCTGCATTTTGAATTGAGCGCAGAGCAAGATTTTTCTGCATTGTTAGATGATGCCGCGCGTGAACTCGCGCGCAATCGCCAATGGCAGCAACAGCAAAAGCGGTGGCTCGGTGTGCTCGCGCTGCAAAAAAATGCGGCACCGCTGGAACCATTATTACTCGCGCGCGCATTTAGTGATCGCATAGGTTTTAAACAAGAGTCGGGGCGCTACCGGTTAAATTCCGGCATGAGTGTGGATGTACAAGGCAAATTGGAATCGCCTTGGGCAGTATTTCCGCTGATTAATACCAAACCCAAAAACCATGCCGGTGTCGGCATTGGCGTGCAATTAACTGCAGAGCAGCAGCGGCAATTAAGCCAAGCACAAACGGCACTGGTATTTAAACAACAGCGCTGGCAGGAACACACCCGCTGGTCGATGGGTGGTGTGGTTATTGATGAGGCATGGCAAATCGTTCCCTCCGCCGAAATAGCCCCCAAGCTGCTGGAACATATTCGCGGATTAATTAACGAAAAAGGCATGGCGCAGTTAGGCTGGAGCGATAAAGCGCATGCATTGCTGGAGCGCGCACGTTTAGTTGCAAGGTATCAGTTATGCGACTTGCCTGCGCTGGATGATGAAACACTGATTGGTAATTTGCAGCAATGGCTGCTGCCGTTTTTAAATGAAGCAACACGTTTAGAGCAGTTGCCGCTGCAAGAGGCGTTGGAATTTTATCTGGGTTTTGATCACTGCCAAAAAATTGCGCAGTTGCTGCCGGAAAAAATTGCCTTGCCCAGTGGGCGCAATGTCAGTGTTGAATTTACCAGCGATGGCAGCGCTCAAATCTCGGCTAAATTGCAGGAGTTTTTTGGCTGCGAGCAGCTGCAACTTGGCGGCGGAAAAATCCCGTTAAAAATTCATCTGCTCTCACCCAATGGCAGCCCGCTTGCCATCACCACCAATTTGCAAACCTTTTGGCAGCAAGCTTATGCCGAGGTGCGCAAAGAAATGCGCGGCCGCTACCCGCGCCACCCTTGGCCAGAAAATCCCCTAGAGCATGAGGCAACGGCATTGACCAAAAGAAAGCTGGCATTTCAGCAAACGCAGGAGAAATAATTAGCCTGAACATTTGGATAGCTCTGTCCATAACGTCGGGATGCGATAGAGGTTGGTATTAATTGTGGAAAGATTGTGCAAATGGATTTTTGTATAGAAAGACGTATAAAAATTGGGCGCAACGAAGCCTGTCCATGGTTCAGGTTGATGTATATGATGTCTATTTTGAAACGCTTGCAATGGCATGATTTGGTGTGCGCGCATCAGGAAATTTGCAGCCGATAGCCGACGCCATAGACTGAGTGGATGATGTCGTCATCGCAAATAGGTTGTAATTTTTTGCGCAATTTGGTGATGTGTGAATCCATGGTTCTATCGCTCACCACACGGTGATCTGTGTAAGCATTTTCCAATAGTAGATTGCGTGAAATTACCCGCTGTTTATTGAGCAATAGTGTTTCTAAAATGCGAAATTCAATACTGGTTAATTCCACGCACTTTTCGCCAACACAAGCGTATTGACGCTCTTTGTCCAGGCGTAACCCTTCCTCTTGTTGGTCATCGGTTTTATTGCTGCGACGCAATACGGCTTTAACTCGTGCAACTACTTCGCGCGGGCTAAAGGGCTTGCAAATATAATCATCTGCGCCCAATTCCAAGCCAATCAAGCGGTCAATTTCTTCTACCTTGGCAGTGGTCATAATAATAGGTACTTGCGATGTTTTGCGCACTTCCTGGCAAATGCTTAAACCATCGCGTTTGGGTAACATTAAATCCAGCAGTACCAAGTCCCATTTTTCAGTCAGAATTTTTTGCATCCCCAATTCGCCATCGCCGATCAAGGTTGCGGAAAAACCTTCGCTGGTTAAATAATCTTGCAATATCTCGCCTAGATCAATTTCATCTTCAACAATTAAAATATTCATGCAGATTCCTGTAGTGGTAAATAGACAGAGACTTTGAGGCCGCCCAGTTCGCTTGTTTCAATACTGATACGGCCAGCGTGTGCTTCGACAATATTGCGACAAATACTCAGACCTAATCCGGCGCCGCCGGTTTCACGGCTGCGTGAAGATTCAGCTCGGTACAGTCGCTCAAATAGCTTTTCGTGTAGCTCTGGGGCAACACCGGGAGCGGAATCTTCGATAACAAAAATTGCCTGCTGTGTATCGGCTGATAATGTTGCACGAATGGTTCCCGGAGCTTCAGTGTAATTAATACTGTTGTTAAGTAAATTCAGAAATAATTGATGTAATCGCTCAGGGTCAGCAAATAAAAATAGTGGCTCTGAGAGGAATTGAGTCTCTAAGGTAAGTCCGCTCTGGCCGAGTTTGTCTTGTAAGGAAATGCTTAATTCTTCGAGTATTTCACCAATATTGCACACTTGTTTGCGGTAACTCATGGCACCTATGTCAGTGAGCGACAATTGGTACAAATCATTCACCAAATTGGCGAGCCGTGCAGCATGTTTTTGTAGGCGGGCAATCGCTTTGGCGTCAAATTTCCGGATGCCATCCTCCAGTGCTTCAAGGTCTGCTTTGAGCACCGCCAAGGGTGTGCGCAGCTCGTGGGATATATCGGCTACCCAGCGTTTACGGGCCTGCTCAGTTTGGTTGAGCGTATGAGCGAGATGGTTGAGGTTTTCCGCGAGCGTTGAGATTTCGTCTTGGCCTTGAGTGGATAAGCGTTGCTGATACTCGCCCTTGCTTAATTGTTGTACGTGTGCGGCCAATTTTTTTACGCGTTGGGTTAATAAATAAGAGAGTGGGATGGCGCAGACCAGTGCGATAGCAAGGGCAACCATGGCCATTAATAAAAAATGATTTTGTTGGCGTTTGGCGAATTCATTGTCGCGCAGGTCGCGCAGGGCGGGATTCATCGGGGTGCCCAAATAGCCGATTAATTTTTGTTTGCCATCAACCTTGATATTGAGATCACTGAAAAAGTAGGTTTCATTGCGCCATTTTTTTCCGCTGATTAATGTTTTTTTGCGATCGAGTAAAATAAAACGTTTATAAGGTTGATGGCGCAAAAAATCATCCGCTTCGCGTCGCTCATGCCTGCGTGATTCCTGCGTGTTCTTGCGCATGAAAAACGGATTGCGCTTATTGTCATCGTCCTCATCGCCATTAATACGCGTATTCAACTCCGGTGGAAATGGAAAGGGGATAGGGCGCTCATTGCGTTGGCGTTGATTGGCACTGTATTGCCAGACAAATATTTCCCAATAGTGTGGGTTAATTTCAAATGCACTCCAGCTGCCATTTAGGGTGAAGTGGCGCTCCAGTGCTGCGATGAGACGGGCATTGCGCGACGCTTCTTTTTGCTCCATATAATGATTAAAACTGCGCTCAAAACTCAGACGTGAATACAAAAATAAACCGCCGGTTAGCAGCACAGCAAAACAGGCAAAAACTAAAAATACTTGGATACGGAGATTAAACTTCACGGTGCTGGATTACCCTTATGCGATGGCTAGAATGCGGAATCACTAGTGATAGCCTATCTATTGAAGACAAGATAAGCAAAAACAGCGATTTAACAATCGCGTGCGATTGGCCTGCTGGTGCTGGCTGAGGTAAAATGGCAATACTTGAGCAAAATACTCGGATATATCCGGCCTTGCCCTGTTGTGATTATCCCAATCGCCCCAATTAATAGCCCCTATTGAAACCCCATACTGAATATCGAGGTAGATAAGATGGACGTATTAGATACGATCAAACAACAAATAAGTGATAATGCTGTAATTCTCTATATGAAGGGTTCGCCTAGCGCGCCTCAGTGTGGTTTTTCGCAGCGCGCTTCCCAAGCATTGATGGCCTGCGGTCAACGCTTTGCTTATGTAGATATTTTGAGCAATCCGGAAATCCGCTCAGAGCTGCCCAAGTTTGCTAACTGGCCAACCTTTCCACAGTTGTGGGTGAAGGGCGAGTTGATCGGCGGTTGCGATATCATCACCGAGATGAGTGAGAACGGTGAATTAAAACCTTTGATTGATGCCGCAGTTGCCGGCTAATGTTTCTGGCCGGTTGTCAGTATTGCCAACCGGCCTGCGCTAGTTGCTATAGATTTAATGCCAGATACAACAAGACCCCCGCACCTATCACACTAAGAATACAAAGCGATAAGCCAATAACACGCTGGCGTGCGCGGCTGTGTTCATCGTTTTGAAATTGCAGTTGGTGCGCGCGCCAAGCGAGGTCTTTGGATTTGACCAGTTTCGCGCGAATTTGCTGGAGAGCGAGAATATCCTGATCTAATTGTGGATCTGACTCGTTGGTATTTTGTTGTGCGCGTTGCGCTTCAGCTTTTTTAAGTTGCTTATCCAGCTGCGCAAGCTTTTGATCCAGCGCGGCGGATACCTGACGAATTTGCATAATAAAGGCTCAATTTTGGGGCTGGGCTAACCTTAGCAGAAACCCGCCGTGTTTGTCCTTTGATGTGTTTTTCATTCTCGTTACCGCTTACTGCTACTCGTCTGTTTAATACGATTGCTATAATCCGCACGCCTTCAGGATTGGTAGCTCTAAACTGCGCTGCTCTTTTTTTGTGCTTTTCTGTGCGAGTAAATACTTTGGATAAACATAGTTCTCCCGAATTTCACTCTTCATTTTATGGCCCCCGCTATTGGCCGACTTGGTTGCTGCTGGCCTTTTTTCGCGTCTGCGCGTGTCTACCAATAGCCGCTAATATGGCTATTGGCCGCTTTATAGGGGTGCTCTTTAATCTGCTGGCGCCTGCTCGCCGCCGGATTGCTGAAACCAATATTGCATTGTGTTTTCCTGAGCTAGACGCGCAAGCGCAGAAGAAGATTGTCGATGGTGTGATCCGCAATTGCGGCATCAGCATTATGGAGTCGGCGATGGCACTTTGGGGGCAGCAAAATAAATTGCGCTATCGCCACACAATTGAGGGGTTAGAACATATTGCAGCGGCCAAAGCAGCAGGTCGCGGTGCGCTGTTGCTGGGCTGTCATTTCACGACTATGGACCCAGCCGGGCGTATATTTGCCTACCACGCTCAAGCACATATGTTGTATCGCAAAGACCCCAATCCATTGTTAGCCTATGCCTTGATTAAAGCCCGTGAAAAATACCTGACTTCAGCCATTGTGTTTAGCGATACCCGCCAGCTGATTAAAAAGTTGCGTCAAGGGGAAGCGGTTTGGTACGCGCCAGATCAGGACTATGGCAAAGATCAAAGTGTGTTTGCGCCTTTTTTTGGAGTGCCTGCTGCAACCGTGTTAGGGACTGCGCGTATCGCCCAATTGGGGCGAGCAGTAGTGTTGCCCTACGCCCATTACCGCGAAGACAATGGACACTATAAATTGATCTTTGGTGCTCCACTGGAGAGTTTCCCTAGCGGTGATGATGTAGTGGACGCAACTCGCGTTAACAAGATCATTGAGGACATGGTGCGCGTTAAACCCGATCAATATCTTTGGGTGCATCGCCGCTTTAAAACCCGCCCAATGGGAGAGCCAAGCTTCTACAAGAAAAAAAAGTAATATCTTTATTCGCGCAACTTATCGCGAAAACTTAATAAAATAGATTAAGTTTAAATGGCCTATGTTATAAAGCCGCCAAATTGCTCAGGCGCCCCGAAAACCTTGAACCTTTAGGAGATAAGCACCGATGTTAAGAATGTTTAAAGTTCAAGGTAATACCCTGCGTGAAGACAAACAGTCGGAGGAAAATACCAAACTTGCGCTCAACACTGCGCTTTGGATTGATGCACGGGAACCCAGCGACGAAGAGCGCGAAGAATTAAATACCTTTCTGCGCGCAGAATTGCCTGAGTCCGATGACGTAGAGGAGATTGAATTCTCGGCGCGCTATTTTCAAGACGGCGTTGGTATCCATGTGCACTCCTTGTTTTTGGCGCCCGGTGAGTCTGGTCGCCACAGTACCGCGACTGTTGCATTTATCTTGCAAGATAAACGCCTGATCTCCGTGCGCGATGGCGATCTGGCCGATTTCCGTTTGCTGCGCATGCGCGCGCGCGCCGGCCAAGTGCATGTTTCATCGCCGCAGGATTTGCTTGTAACCATGTTTGAGCAGAAGGTCGAAAACCTCGCCGATGCCTTGGAAGACATTCATCGCAAACTCGAAGACGTAAGTCATATGGTTTTGGAAGATGCCGATGCGGAATTAGAAGATGCAATCGACCGCCTCGCCAAATTGGAAGACAGCAACGGTAAGATCCGTTTATGTTTGATGGATACCCAGCGCTCGATTTCATTTTTACAGCGCCACTTGCGTGAATCGTTTGAGTTGCAAGAGACGGCGCGTGAGATCAAGCGCGATGTGGATACGCTTATGTCGCACACCGCCTTTTTGTTCGACAAGATTAACTTCTTGATGGACTCAACTCAGGGTTTTATCAACATCGAACAAAACCAAATCATCAAAATTTTCTCCATCGCCGCAATGGTATTTCTGCCACCGACGGTGGTCGCCAGTGCCTATGGGATGAACTTTGAATTTATCCCGCATAGCCATTGGAAATACGGATTTGGTGTGGCGGTAATGCTGATGCTGCTCTCGGCAGTTTTGCCTTATTGGTATTTCAAGCGCAAAGATTGGCTGTAGCTCACTTATTCAAACCCATAAAAAACGCCAGAGTAGGCAGCTGCTGCTCTGGCGTTTTTTTATGGTCTAGCTTAGCTAACCCACCTTATTCTTCCACCCATTCCCAGCGCAACGGTTGGCCGAAGTCGTCCAGAATCACTTTTTTACGGGGGCGTTTTTTTTGGGGCTTGGATGCCAGAAGAGGTTTTTTGCGCGCCTCGATGGCGGCGACCACTTCCGGTAGTGGAGTGCGATCTTCCTGGCTGGAACCGTCAAAAATACTGATTAACGGGCCATGGGCATCCAGACGACCACTCAAGCCACGCGGAACTTCATTGACATGCCCGCCTTTATGCAAGAATTCCTGAACTTGTTGTTCCAGCTCCTGATGCAGTTGACGGCGGGTTTTGGTCGGTTTGATCATTGATTCCAATACTGACTGATGATGTTAAGTGGTAATTCTGACAAAAAGCGCGATCTGCCAGCATACCAGCGCCAGCGCCAGCAGGGCAAATCGCTGCTGGGCATTCTCCTCGCATAGCGAGCCACCTTTAGGTAAACTGCGCGTCTTTTTAGCCAATGCGCTAGCAATGTTAACCAATGACCCAGCCAATGACTCAGGCCAGCTTAAAAATTACCGAGATTTTCTATTCGCTGCAGGGCGAATCCACTACTGTCGGGTTGCCGACCGTTTTTGTACGCCTGACCGGTTGCCCGCTGCGCTGTGGTTATTGCGATTCCGAGTATGCCTTTTATGGCGGCGAGCGCTTGTCGCTCGATGCCATTCTCGCCAAGGTGGCCAGTTTTAACCCGCGCTATATTTGTGTGACCGGTGGTGAGCCGCTTGCGCAGCGCGAGTGCCTGACTTTGCTGAGCGCACTGTGTGATGTGGGTTATAGTGTATCGCTTGAAACCAGCGGCGCCCTGCCGGTGGATGATGTGGATCCGCGCGTGGTCAAAGTAATGGATTTAAAAACCCCTGGCTCGGGTGAAGTTGGGCGCAATCGCTGGGAAAATATTCCGTTGCTCAGCAATCAAGACCAGATCAAATTTGTGATTTGCGATCGCGCCGATTACGAATGGGCACGCTTCAAATTGGATGAGCATCAATTAGTGGGTAAGGTAGCAGAGGTTTTGTTCTCCCCTAGTTTTGGCCAAGTCACGCCACTGGCGTTGGCGGAGTGGATTCTTGCGGATAATCTACCTGTTCGTTTTCAATTGCAGTTGCACAAACTCTTGTGGAATGACGCTCCTGGTCATTGATAATCCCGCCACTTTTTACTGATCGCCAATTTAATCATTTCTCCTTTTTATACTTATTTTTTGGTAGTTCTTATGACGCAAAAAAAAGCCGTAGTCCTCGTCTCGGGCGGTTTGGATTCCACCACTGTATTGGCAATTGCTCGCAGTGAAGGTTACGCCTGTTATTCCATGAGTTTTGATTACGGTCAGCGTCACAGTTCAGAGTTGCGCGCGGCGGAGCGCACGGCCAAAGCCTTGGGCGCAGTTGAACACAAGGTTATTAAATTGGATTTGCGCTCCATTGGCGGTTCAGCGCTAACCGATGATGCGATTGCGGTGCCGGAAGAGGAGACGGGCGGAATTCCTGTTACCTATGTACCTGCGCGCAATACGGTGTTTTTGTCGATTGCATTGGGTTGGGCGGAAGTGCTGGGTTGTGACGATATTTTTATCGGCGTAAATGCGGTGGATTTTTCCGGCTATCCCGATTGTCGCCCTGAATATATTGCCGCCTATGAGGCTATGGCGAACTTGGCTACTCGTGCGGGTGCTGAGGGTAATAAGTTGCGTATTCGCACCCCGCTGATTCACTTAAGCAAAGCGGAAATTGTGCAGTTAGGTTTGGCGCTGGGGGTAGATTATAGTTTGACCGTGTCTTGTTACCAGGCCAACGATCAGGGTGAAGCTTGCGGAAAATGCGATAGCTGCCGTCTGCGCAAGCAGGGGTTTATGCAAGCGGGCATTGCAGACCCTACGCATTACCAAAGTTAATTGGCTAACAGTAATTCCGCTCGATGAGCTGCTGCTCAAATTCTGCTACCGCCACCGGTCTACCAAAAAAATAACCCTGGAACATGGAGCAACCATTTTGTTCCAGGAACGTTTTTTGCGCCTCAGTTTCTACACCCTCTGCAATGACTTGCAAATTCATATTCTGTGCCATCGCGATAATGGTGCGCGCAATAATCGCATCGTTAGGGTCAATCGCAATATCGCGCACAAATGTTTGATCAATTTTTAATTGGTCGAGCGGCAGGCGTTTGAGATAGGACAGCGAGGAGTAGCCGATGCCAAAATCATCCATGGAAAAGCCAATACCGTTGTCTTGCAACTGCTGCATTTTTTCAATGCTTTGATCTACATTTTTTAACAGTGAACTTTCGGTGAGCTCGAGTTTTAACAAGCGTGGTTTAATATTGCTGTTTTTGACTATATCCAGAACTTCTTCAACAAAATGTGCTTGGTTAAATTGAATGGGGCTCACGTTAACGGCGATGCTGAGTGATGCAAATTGAGGGTGCTGGCTCCACTGCCGCAATTGTTCACAGGCCTGACGAATCACATGGCGCCCGATCGCGATAATTAAACCAGTTTGCTCCGCCACTGGGATAAAGTCAGCGGGTGAAATCATACCGTTTAGCGGATGTTGCCAGCGCAATAACAGCTCGGCGCCGAGCGCTTTGCCTTGACTGTTGATTTGCACTTGATAATAAGGGATAAGCTGCTGCTGGGATTCATAGGCGGTGCGCAAGTCCGCTTCAATGGCCGCGCGTTTTTCCAAGTGTGATTGCATATTGGGATCAAAAAAACGAATCGCGTTGCGACCACTGTCTTTGGCTTGGTACATGGCAGCATCGGCATGACGCAATAAATCATCAATGCTGCGGGTCTGACCTTTAAATAAATTCACCCCAATGCTAATGGTGCAATGAAAAACGGATTGTTGTAGCGGGTAGGGTAAATTAATTAAATCATGTAGTTCTTCTGCGCGTTTTTTGGCTTCTTGTGCCGCCATTTCGGCGTTATCGCCCAGATTATCAAACACCACCACAAATTCATCGCCGCCCAGGCGTGCGGCCAAATCAGTGGCGCGGATAATACTGCTAATTCGCTCGCCTACTTGCACGAGCAGTTGGTCGCCAATATGGTGCCCACGGGTATCGTTGAGCAATTTGAAGTGATCTATATCGATAAATAACAGTGCGCCGTGTTGATGGGTGCGCGCGCTTTGTGCAGTCAGTAATTTAAGCCGATCTTGCAGCATGCGTCGGTTGAGTAACTGAGTGAGCGGATCAAAAAATGCAAGATTAAATATTTTTTCCTGATCTTGGGCGCGACGCAATTCACCGCCAATACGATCAGCAAAAATGAGCAGTAAAGAGTTGATTTGCGCTGAAATAGGCAGTGAGTGCTCAGCCATTAGTACCAGTGTGCCAATGGCGTTGCCCTGAGCGTTTTTGATGCCGACCCCGAGGTAACTATCAATATTGTAGTTGTGCAAGATTTCATCGTGTGGGTAATGCTGCTGTGCGCCGGTACTCATAAAGCAAAAGTTTTCTTCAATGACATCATTGCAGAGCGTGTTGTGCAGTGTGTAATTAATATTGGCTTGCACCTGCCCGTTGATTAAATAGGTGTGGGTGGTCGCCATGGCAGGATTGTTTTTATCTATTAAGCTAATCACGGCTTGTTGTGCACCGATTGCGTGAGTGAGTGCATTGAGAATAGTGACAAAAAAGTCAGGCGCCGAGGCTGCGTCGGCAGCCGCCGCTGCAGTAAGGGCTAAATCCAACCCCTTGCGCTCGGTAATATCCTGCATTGTGCCTTGTATACTGGTGCCTTCTGTATCTGCGATCGTATCGCCTTGCAGTTGTAGCCAGAATTTTTGTCCGGCAATTTCTATGCGAGCTTCCAGCGCAAGCGGTTTGTGATAACGCAGGCTTTCAGCGAGTGCGTGGGTAACTGCATTGCGGTCATCGACGTAAATAAATTGATTAATGAAGTCACTCATTTTGGCATTGAGAAACTCATCTGGCAGAGCGAATAGTTCCTTCATGGATGAGCTGAAATGGTAATTGTCAGATGCGGGATTCCAGCTCCAGTGTGCAATGCGCGCCATGAGTTGCGCGCTTTCCAGTCGCTGCTCACTTTGTCGCAATGCATTTTCCACCTGTTTGCGTTCAACCAACTCCTGTTCGGCTTGCAGCAGTGCTTTTCGCTGCGGCCCTAAATCTATATCGAGACAATACATTTCTTTGTGGTCGGGAGTGTCGATAAGCACATGATTGGAATAAACCCAGACCTCGTTGCCGTGGGCATCCTTCAGGGCTAGCTCACCCGAGGGAATTGCCTCATCTTTTTCATGCCAGTCTTCGATTGCCTGATGTACCCCTTCGCGCATAAAGCCGGGAATAATTAAATCTTCCAGCTTTTTTCCCATCGCATCGGCGGCACTAAATTTATAGAGATCCTCGCTCGCTTTATTCCAAAAAATCACTTCGTGAAAACGGTTGTAGCCCTGCACGGCAATATTGCGTGTCGCTTCAAAAATGTTGCGAAAGCGCTGTTCATTTTCAAGGTCGGTTTGATGGGTGTGGACACGCTTGGTGATGTCGCGTGCAAGACAAATAAAACGATCATGTTCGCGATAAGTTCCTGCTAGTTTGGCAATGGAAAGCTCATACCAGAGAGTGGTTTCGTCTTGTGTTATGCGAATACTTTTTCCTTGTGATATGCCCCAATTGTCTGCCTCGCTTAGGGCATTCATCCACACGGTTACAGATGAGGATGCCAGTGTTTCGGAGAGATTTCGGCCCAATACATCGGGTGCAGACAAAATATGATGTTGATTGGTGTCATTAAAGGACAGCACATGCCCTTGGCGATCGATTTCAAACAATAAATCCGGAATTGCATGCAAAACGGCTTCAAGATGTTTTTTTTGTTTTTCTTGCTCTTGGCTGGACTCGCCCAGCTGGTGGGTAGTGGTGGCAATTTCAGTATGAGCGGCGGTAATCATCAAGCCGAGCATCGTCATGCTCGCGGTGTAAATCCAAATTACCCAATAGCTCAGTTGTTGCGAGGGCAGGGCGAATGGACCTAGTTGGTTGACGGTCGACCAAATTGCTAAAAAGCTAAAGCCAATGGTGGTTAATCCGCTGCCCAGCAAGCCGAAGGACAGTGCTGCCCAGGCGACGCAAACAAAACTGGTAAACACTATAGGCAAGTGTAAGTTGTTATCAAAGTTGTTAAGCGGAAAACAAAAGAGTCCCACGGCCAAGCTCACCGTAAATACTATAAAAAAATCCAGTTTGCGCTGTAGCACTTTATCGATACTGGTGCGATTGATGTTGGTTAGCAGCGGTGCTGCGAGAAATACACCTAGGCTGTCGCCCATCCACCAAATGAGTGCCGTGTAGAGACCTGTTTCGAATGAACCCTGGTTGTAATAGTTGAGGGCAAAACCGCCGATGCTGGCGGATACCAGCATGCCCAATGCGCCCAGAATAAGAAAATGGAAGGTGTTGGCGCGGCATAATTGAGTGGGGTTGCAGTGCGCGCGGCGCAATAGCCACAGGGCACATAAGGGTGCGAGAGTATTGCTGGCTGCTAATAGCAAATTGATAGTGAGGTTGGCGCCACTGGATACTTGCAACAAGAGCAGGCCAAAGACGCGGTGACCAGCGATAAAAAGCCGCTAGCGCAATCCCGCCTGGCAACCAAAAGAGCGTGACTCTGTCGCTTTCAAACGGTACGCAAAGACCCAGCCAGCCGGTGAGGCTGTAGGCAATAAATACCAATAGCAATTGAGCGAGCCTGGGTGGCTGTGGCTGCGATATTCCTTCCCCGGGTGAGGCAAAAAGCATGCATCGTTCTCATTATCGACTGGGATAACTAATCCGCTAATCCTTTTGAGCCTGGTGTGGTGCTTCAGGTCTCGGTTTGTTGCCTGCTAAGGATAGGTTAAATCCAGTGCCCTTGTCGCGAAAGTTTTTCCCTTCTGCAAATATGCTCAATACTATTCCCTCCGGCTTGATGAATGCGTCGATAAAATTAACAAAAAGCCGCTTTAATAACCAATTCATCTTTCCCGAAGGAGTAATGTGCGTTAATTCGTAAAAAAGCCTTGTTTTTTCAGCCCAAAACATTATTATACGCGCCTCGCATTTAGGGTCGTTAGCTCAGTCGGTAGAGCAGTTGGCTTTTAACCAATTGGTCGCTGGTTCGAATCCAGCACGACCCACCATTTTCTTAAATGGTGCTCAAAAAGATAGTAAATGCGAACCCTGTGGGTCGTTAGCTCAGTCGGTAGAGCAGTTGGCTTTTAACCAATTGGTCGCTGGTT
>CAXAVL010000012.1:0-36835 GCA_963971905.1 uncultured Cellvibrio sp. | reverse complement strand
CGCTCCAGTAAGATCCCGACTTTTGCGACCGGCTATTCCGGTTGCTCGCTCCGAGAGGCCACAATGCCCTGGTTACAACTTCGTCTTGCCATTTCCCCAGAACAGGCAGAAGCCCTCGAAGACGCGCTCCTGGGCGTTGGCGCAGTGTCAGTGACGTTCATGGACGCCGAAGACCAGCCGATATTCGAACCCGACCTCAATACGACTCCACTGTGGTCACATACCCATCTGCTGGCATTGTTCGAAGGCGATGCCGATGAAACTAACCTACTGGCCCACCTGCGGTTGCTAACCGGCGGGGAGTTGCCTGAATACCAGCTTGAGCGCATCGAAGACCAGGACTGGGAACGCAGCTGGATGGACAATTTTCACCCGATGCGTTTCGGCAGCCGTCTATGGATAGTACCGAGCTGGCACGCTGCTCCGGAGCCGGATGCAGTGAACCTGTTGCTCGACCCCGGCTTGGCCTTTGGCACCGGCACTCATCCGACCACATTTCTGTGCATGCAATGGATTGATCAGCAAGACTTTGGCGGTAAAGAGGTGATCGATTACGGCTGCGGCTCGGGAATTCTCGGCATAGCCACCCTCTTGTTGGGAGCCAAAAAAGTGATCGGCGTGGATATAGATCCGCAAGCCTTGCTTGCTACCACCGAAAACGCCAAGCGCAATCAGCTGCCGGAAGATGCAATGCCGGTCTACTTGCCACCCCAATGTCCGGCAGTACAGGTAGACGTAATGCTCGCCAACATACTCGCTGGCCCACTGGCAGAACTTGCACCCGCACTGAGCGCCATGACCAAAATTGGGGGGAAACTCTGCCTTTCAGGGATTTTATCGGTGCAGGCTGAATCAGTCATGGCGGCCTATAAACCCTGGTTTGTGTTTGACCCTATCGCCGAGCAAGAAGAGTGGGTGCGTTTAACCGCCACAAAGGTGAGCTAGTTGGCATTGCCGATGGAGAATACAACGACCGGCTGTCGCTGGAATTTACCCTGCGGCTCCCGCTAGTTACACTGTTAAACTGCACCAAGAAACTGACCGGGGTTCTCCTGCCCCCTCTGTGTTAAGAGCCAATAAACCATGACCTCTGCCAGCAACCAAATGATCACTCGCTGCCCCAAATGCGGGACAGCTTTTCGTGTGACCCCCAGCCAGCTGCAATCCGCCAAGGGTGCGGTTCGCTGTGGCTCCTGCTTGCATGTCTTCAAGGCTCAGGAATATGTGGCTGCAACACCGGCAAAAAATAACACTGCATCATCCCCCTCTAGCATTGCAACAGCAAAGCCCAATGTCACCGCTGCAGCAACAAAAGCCGTACCCGCAAAAACACCACCAACGACAAGGGTGACAACACAAACTCAAGCTCCTGCCAGCAAATCGGCCACTACCACCGCGCAACCCGCGATATTAAGTGCAATCAAACCGCTACCAGTTGAGCCCCCCAAGGCATCTGTTACCGCCGCGCCCGCAACAAAACCCGCAGCAGCTAAACCGGTCATGCGTACCATCAAAAAATCACCCCTTGATGAAACGGATGACCTGCTGATTAGCGACGACATGGATGGTAGTAAAACCGACAACACAGACTACGAGTTTGATGGTTTTATCGATATAGACTCGACACCCAAAGCAGAGGTGTCGCTGTTCGAGCGCAAAATTAGCAACAAAGACACAAGTGAAGATCCTGCCAGCGCAGCCGATGAATCTTGGGCGGAAATGCTGATTGAGGATGAGGATGAAACACCTCAATTAGGACTACTTAAACCCAAGACCGAAGAACAACTTGCAGATGACGAGCTATTTTCTAGCAATGCAGTCAATACTGAATACGACAATGACGCGGCAGTAGAACCATCCGATACAACCACCAAAACCTCTGCACCAGGATTGATATTTAGCTTGGTAGGAGAAAAAGAAGAACACATCGAGCCACAACACAAGCAACCGACCGGCGACGACTTTGTACTCAGCGAAGAGTTGACGCGCATCCCTAGCAATCAGGGCTTCAACCAACCTAGCGCATCCGACACATTGGATCCCAGTATTTTTGAAACTCCGGACGACAACAACGCGGATAGTGATACCCCCAAGCGCCAGGTCAAAACCCAGCCCAAAATCCGCGCTTACGATGGCTCTCGCACCGCACTGCTGATGAACATTATCCCGGCACCGATAGAATTTAATGCCAAACGCATGCGCCGCTGGTATCAGCGCAAACTCTGGCCAAGCCTTAGTGCGTTGGCGCTAGTTGCGTTACTAATACAAGTAGGCTGGTTTAAGTTCGATTACTTCAGCAGAGTCGAGCCCTATCGCACCGGCTATTTATTTCTCTGCCCCTATCTAGGCTGCGAAGTGCCAACACTGGTTGATACTAGCCGCATCATTGCATCCAATTTAGTAGTACGCGAACACCCAGAAGCCGAGAGCGCATTGGCGGTAGATGTAATGCTGATTAATGGCGCGCCCTTTGACCAACCCTTTCCCGACCTGCTTCTGGTTTTTACCGACATAGACAACAATCAGGTAGCGGCACGTCGCTTTATACCCAAAGATTATCTGGGGGGCGAACTGGTTGGACGAGAACTTATGCCACAGAATCAAAAAGTTCACATCAGTCTGGATTTGGTTGATCCGGGCGCTGAAGCAGTGAATTACCACATTTCAATTCCACAACAATAAGAGTTGCGCCAGTAGCAGTCGCGCCAATCCACAATAGCGACTAAACTTAGCCTCATAGACAACAATGACAGGGCTATCTGCTTCTGCATAAGCGCGGATCGGAATATGAAACCCGAACTTATCGGCACTCAGTTTTTGATATCAATTAAAGACGCACATAAACTTTATCTATGTCCGCTCCTGCTGTGCTTACTCTTTCCTATCGCAATGGTAAAAGCCAATACGCAGCCATTAATCATTACCCACAAGCTGCCCGAACTAAATAGCGACGAACGCGTCCTTCACGAAGTTGAAGTGTTACAGCTGGCACTGGACAAAACTGTCGCCGAATTTGGCCCCTACGAACTGCGCGGCATACCGCCGATGAACCGGGCTCGCACACTTGCAGCCATGAGCAACAATGTTTACCCCAATCTAATTTTGCAAATGAGCTATGAAGATGAATTAGCCGAGCAGGAAAGCTTGGCATTTATTCCTTTTCCACTTGACCGCGGTGCGCTCAGCTACCGCATTTGTTTTATGCGCGACGCGATTAAACAGCCCATCGGCGAGATAACCAACATTACGCAATTAAAAGCCTACAGCTTTGGTGCAGGCATTGGCTGGGCTGACAGCAAAATTCTGCGCCACAATAATCTGCAAGTGGTGGAAAGCGGCACCGTTATCAGTCTATTTCGCATGACCAAAGCGGGCAGAATTGACCTGTTTTGCCGCGGCCCCATGGAGTTTTTCTACGAGCAGCAAGACCTGAACAGCTTGGGGCTGGTGAGCGATACCCATCTCGCACTTTACTACCCATTACCTAAATTTTTCTTTGCCCACAAAAACAATCAGGCAGCGCTTGATCGCGTGCAAAAAGGACTAGAGATCGCTTATCAAGATGGCTCCTTTAATCAACTCTGGAGCCGACGCCATATAAAATCGCTAAACCGCGCCCAACTTAAACAGCGCAATATCATCAAACTGGAAAACCCTCTAATCATGCACCTACCGCGCAATTATGAAATGTACCTGTACGACCCACTTAGTCAGTAAGCCACCGGTGACCTGCCCCAATTCACATTTTTTTGCAACCAAAAACAACTAAAAAACCCATTTTTATCGCTCAAAAAAACGCCATTTTTTATGCTTTTTGCGTTCCAAACCCCAGCCCAAACGGGTATTATGGCGACCCTTTTACGCAGGGCCCTGTACAAATTTGATACAGGGGAAGCTCAGGTGAATCCGGCACTGTCGGCGCAACCCCAACTACAACGATTCACTCACTACAAGCCAACCACGTGTTTACTATCGGCTCCTTTTGTATCGACAGTCAGGTCATTCTCGCGCCTATGGCAGGTGTGACTGATCGCCCCTTTCGTCAATTGTGCCGCTCACTGGGTGCTGGGTTGGTGATATCGGAGATGCTGACCGCTGACTCCACTTTATGGAGCAGCCGCAAGAGCAGCCTGCGAATGGATCACACGGGTGAAGCCGAGCCCATCGCCGTGCAAATTGCCGGAGGTGATCCGGAAATGATGGCCGAGGCCGCGCGCCTCAATGCGGCCAATGGCGCCCAGATTATTGATATCAATATGGGCTGCCCCGCTAAAAAAGTATGTAAAAAAGCCGCCGGTTCTGCGCTCTTAAAAGACGAGCAACTGGTCGCTAATATTTTGCAAGCCGTAGTCAGTGCAGTGGATATACCCGTCACACTGAAATTTCGCACTGGCTGGAGCAACGAAGAACGCAATGCGGTGCGTATTGCACGCATCGCCGAAGATGCTGGCATACAAGCGTTGGCACTTCACGGTCGCACCCGCGCCGATGCTTTTTTGGGTGCAGCCGAGTATGACACTATCGCCAGTGTCGTGAGTGCGGTGAAAATTCCCGTGTTTGCCAATGGCGATATAGATTCACCGCACAAAGCCAAAGCCGTGTTAGATCACACAGGTGCCGCAGCGGTGATGATAGGACGGGCGGCTCAAGGTCGTCCCTGGATTTTCCGGGAAATTGCGCATTACCTGCGTACCGGTGAGCAATTACCCGAACCGTCGCTGACCGAAGTCAGAGACATTTTATGTACCCATCTGCGTGAGCTATACCGTTTTTATGGTGAGTTTATGGGCCCGCGTATCGCGCGCAAACATGCGAGTTGGTATTTGCATACGGTCCCTGGCAGCGAAGCATTTCGCAAAACCTTTAACGCTATAGATAATGCAGAAGAACAACAAACCAGCATTCAAAATTTCTTTGAACAGCTGCTTACGAAAGAGGAAAAAGCCGCATGAATACCGCAACTTTCTTTGCTGAATCAACTCCAGCACAAGCTGCAAACCCAAACCAACCAGTACAAGCTCAATCGCTGCGCGGCTGTGTAGAGCAGGCAATGGAAAACTATTTCAAACACCTCGATGGTCAAGAGGTTAGCAACGTTTACGAAATGGTACAGGCTGAAGTAGAAGCGCCTATGCTTGAAATTGTATTGAAATATACCCGCCACAACCAAACCCGCGCTGCGCAAGTATTGGGTTTGAACCGTGGTACTCTGCGTAAAAAATTAAAGCAATACGGCCTGCTGTAATTTTCCCAGCGCCGCATGGCAATCAAAAAAGGGGTGGCAATTTATTTCCACCCCTTTTGCTTTTCAACAGTTTAATTTTTCACTTACATGGGAACTGAGTATGTCTAACACTTCCGATCTTGTTGCAGTAAAACGCGCGTTAATCAGCGTGTCTGATAAAACCGGCATTGTCGAATTCGCCCAAGCCCTGCACGCCCAAGGCGTAGAAATTTTATCAACCGGTGGCACATTTAAATTACTCACCGACAACAAGATCCCAGCGATTGAAGTCTCTGACTACACCGGCTTCCCAGAAATGATGGATGGCCGCGTTAAGACCCTGCACCCCAAAGTTCACGGCGGTATTTTAGGTCGCCGCGGTATTGATGAAGGCGTAATGACACAACACGGTATCAACGCGATTGATATGGTCGTTGTGAATTTGTATCCGTTTGAAAAAACTGTTGCCAACAAAGACTGCTCTTTGGAAGACGCGGTAGAAAATATCGATATCGGCGGCCCAACCATGGTGCGCGCTGCTGCAAAAAATCATGCTCACGTTAATATCGTGGTTAACGCTGCTGACTACGCCACTATTCTCACTGAGATGCAAGCCAACAACGGCTGCACCTCACTGAAAACCCGTTTCGATTTGGCGATTAAAGCCTACGAACACACCGCCGCTTACGATGGCGCCATCGCCAATTATTTTGGTCGCATGGTAGAAGGTGGCAGTGCGAATTTCCCGCGTACTTTCAACAGCCAATTTATCAAAGCGCAAGAAATGCGCTACGGTGAAAACCCGCATCAAAAAGCCGCTTTTTATGTGGAAAAAAATTCACAAGAAGCCAGCATTGCCACCGCTAAACAACTGCAAGGTAAAGAGCTGTCGTACAACAACGTTGCTGACACTGACGCAGCGCTAGAAACCGTTAAATGCTTCACCGAGCCAGCTTGTGTGATTGTGAAACACGCCAATCCTTGCGGTGTTGCTGTAGCGTCTAACATTAAAGATGCTTACGACCTCGCCTACGCAACTGATACCGAATCTGCCTTCGGCGGTATTATTGCCTTCAACCGCGAGTTGGATGCAGCGACTGCGCAAGCGATCGTTGAACGTCAATTTGTGGAAGTGATTATCGCTCCCAGTGTTTCTGCCGAAGCTGTTGAAGTCGTGAAAGCCAAACAAAATGTTCGCCTGCTTGCCTGCGGCGAGTGGGGTACTGAGCGCTTCGCTGGATTGGATTACAAACGCGTCAATGGCGGCTTGTTGGTACAAGATCGCGACAACGGCATGATCACCGCTAGCGATTTGAAAATTGTGAGCAAGCGCATCCCTACCGAAGACGAACTACGCGATATGTTGTTCGCCTGGAAAGTGGCGAAATTCGTTAAATCCAATGCAATTGTTTACGCCAAAAACTCACAAACCATCGGTGTGGGTGCAGGCCAAATGAGCCGTGTAAATTCCGCTCGTATAGCGGCAATCAAAGCAGAACACGCTGGTTTGCAAGTCGCTGGCTCAGTAATGGCCTCCGATGCATTCTTCCCGTTCCGCGATGGTATCGACAATGCTGCCAAAGTGGGTATTGCCGCGGTAATTCAACCCGGCGGTTCAATGCGCGATGAAGAAGTGATCGCCGCCGCCGATGAACACGGCATGGCGATGGTATTTACTGGTATGCGTCACTTTAGACATTGATAAATCGCATCACTAATAATGTGTGATATTGCTTTTGTAGGTTGGCGGTGAGCTTGCGAACCCCAACATCGGTTACAGGTATATGGTCATGTTGGGGTTCGTCCCTCACCCCAACCTACATGAACAACTCAAAAAAGATATTAATTTTATGAACGTATTAATTATTGGCGGCGGCGGACGCGAACACGCACTCGCGTGGAAAGCGGCGCAAAGCGCACAAGTTGAAACTATATTTGTTGCACCGGGCAACGCCGGCACTGCACTGGAACCAAAATTAGAAAACGTTGCTATCGATGTGTTGAATTTTGAAGCATTGGCCAATTTTGCCGAACAAAATAATGTCGGCCTGACCATTGTTGGCCCGGAAGTTCCGCTGGTTGCGGGAGTGGTCGATTATTTCCAAGCGCGCAATTTATTGTGCTTTGGCCCAAGTAAAGGCGCTGCACAGCTTGAGGGGTCAAAGGCCTTCACCAAAGACTTTCTCGCGCGTCACAAAATCCCAACGGCGGATTACCAAAACTTTATCGAAGTAGAACCTGCACTCACTTACTTGCGGGAGAAAGGCGCACCTATCGTAATCAAAGCCGATGGTCTTGCTGCGGGTAAAGGTGTAATCGTCGCTGAGACACTTGAACAAGCCGAAGACGCCGTGCGCGATATGTTGTCGGGCAATGCTTTTGGCGATGCTGGCTGCCGCGTAGTAATTGAAGAATTTTTAGCAGGCGAAGAAGCCAGCTTTATTGTGATGGTTGACGGCAAAAATGTATTGCCCATGGCAACCAGTCAGGACCACAAGCGTGTTGGCGATGGCGATACCGGCCCGAACACTGGCGGCATGGGCGCTTACTCACCAGCACCGGTTGTAACTCAAGCGGTGCACGATCGCGTCATGAAAGAAGTGATTTATCCAACCGTGAACGGCATGGCTGCGGAAGGTAATACTTACGTCGGGTTTTTGTATGCCGGTTTGATGATCGATGCCGCGGGCACACCCAAAGTAATCGAATACAACTGCCGCTTTGGCGATCCGGAAACCCAACCGATTATGTTGCGTTTGCAATCCGATTTGGTTGAACTATGTTTAGCTGCACTCAACGGTGATTTGGATAAAACCACTGCCGATTGGGATGCGCGCGCATCGGTAGGCGTTGTGTTGGCCGCTGGCGGCTATCCAGATGCTTATGACAAAGGCGATATTATTTCCGGTTTACCCACCACAGAAATCGCGGGCGAAAAAGTTTTCCACGCGGGTACTGCGCAGAAAGATGGCAATGCCGTTACCAACGGTGGGCGTGTACTCTGCGCAACTGCATTGGGAAATACAGTTTTGGAAGCACAGCAACGCGCTTACAAACTCGCTGAGCAAATTAGCTGGAAAGGTATGTTCTACCGCAAGGATATAGCCTACCGCGCTATTGCGCGTGAGCAGAACCAATAGCATTACAATTGCTGTAAGTAAAAAAGGAACCTTCTGGTTCCTTTTTTATCACTCCAGATTTACCGCAAGGAGCCATTATGATTGCAACCCTGATTAGTCATCCCAGCTGCCACCAACACCATATGCCCGCCGGTCACCCAGAGTGTCCTGAGCGAATCGATGCAATCACCAATCAACTCATGGCAAATGGTATCGATGGTTTACTGTATCAAGGCGAAGCCCCTGCCGTAACCGACGAGCAACTGTTGCGCGTTCATTCGCTTGATTACCTGCATACAATTACTCGCGCAATTCCCAGCGAAGGCATTGATGCCTTTGCTGATGATGTTTATTTGTCACCGCACACATTGCGCGCCGCGCGCCATGCCGCAGGAGCAGCGGTAATGGGAGTCGATATGATCATGCGCAACGAAACCGACGCAGTGTTTTGCAATGTACGCCCACCCGGCCATCACGCCGAACGCGCGCGCGCAATGGGCTTTTGTATTTTTAACAATGTTGCGATTGCTGCTGCACATGCATTGGAGGCCTATGGCTTGAAGCGAGTCGCTATAGTCGATTTTGATGTACACCACGGCAACGGCACACAAGATATTTTTTTTAATGACCCGCGGGTTTTATTTTGCTCAAGTTTTCAATACCCGTTTTACCCCAACACCAATATTGATGATGTACCCGCACATATCATTAATACCCCCCTGCCCGCTACCTGCCGCAGCGAAGGCTTTCGCAGTGCAATCAGTGCGAGCTGGTTTCCCGCACTGGAGCAATTCAAACCACAATTGATATTAATTTCCGCCGGTTTTGATGCGTATATTGATGACGATATGTCGGCGATCAGTTTGGTCGAGCAGGATTATTCTTGGATCACACAAAAACTGCGCGCATTGATGGATGAAAGCAAACAACGTCCACCGGAGCAGCAATGCAAAGGTATAGTTTCCACATTGGAAGGCGGTTACGATTTATTAGGGTTGGGGCGCTGCGCGGTTGCGCATATCAAAGCCTTGGCAAAACTATAATTTTTTACAGCGTAAGCGTCATATCAATTAATCCGTCATCACGATTAAATTTCACGGTAAAACCCAGTTTTCGCGCAAGATTCGCCATACCGGAATTTTCGAGCATGGTACAACCCGTCAGTTGCTGCGCGCCCTGATTACGGCAGTAATCAATCATTTTTTGCAGTAGTTTTCCACCCAAGCCTATGCCTTTTAATTCACTGCGCACAGCCATCGCAAATTCAGCTTGAGTATTGTCCGGGTCTATTTGCACCCGCACTACGCCTAGAATTTCTTCCTTGTGTTCACCGTTATTCGCCACAGCGATAAATGCCATTTCGCGCGCATAATCAATTTGCGCTAAACGCGCCATTTGTTCGTGGGAAAATTGTGGCAGCTCGGCGAAATAACGTTTGTATCTATCTTCCTTGCTTTGCGAATTATCAAAGGCCAACAAATTCAATTCATCCTCCGGACGAATCGGACGCAAGACTATTGAGCGCTGATTGCGCAATACAAACGATTCCTCAAGCTCTTTAGGATAGGGTCTTATCGCCAAAGCATGAGCATTTTTTTCCGCACTGATATCCACACTCGCGTCCAATGCGCGAATATCATCACCTGCAACCAGCACCGGGTTGATTAATAAACTGCGCAACGACGGATGGTCAATTACGATTTGGCTAATTTGTGTGAGTAACAAGCACAGAGCTGGCATATCGAGCGGTACATATAATTCACGCTCGCGAATTTTGCCTTCAGCAAGCGCTTGTATCACCATATAGCGCGCTAGCGCCATATTAAGCGGAGGCAAAGCGACTACCGCATTGCGCCGCACACTCCAGTGACTGGCGGCTTCGCCCAATAAAATTACCGGACCAAAAACCGGATCAACTTGCACCTGTATCCTTAATGGATAGGCTCCTTTGCGTTGTGATGTGCTCAGGTCTACTGATGCATTTTCTACTGGAGCAACTGTAGTAATTCCATAATCCGTCAACAGCGCGATTGTTTCCACGCGAGTCAATTGATTGCGCTCTTCTGCAAGTGCCTGCGCAATAATTGCCTGTGCATGAGCTGGCTGATAGGGAACCTTATCGCTGATTGAATCAGGTGTTTCCGACAATAATTTTTGGTTGCGGCGATATTGCACCATATGCATAAACGCACCGACTGCACCCTCAGGTGTTCGAAAAGAAGCAATGCTCGCGTCGGCAAATCGCAGGCGCGCATTTTGCGCTGCATCTTCCCACATCCAGTTGGCAAATAAATTCGGCTTGCGTCCAACATAATTTTTATAAGTGTTGATTACAGCATCTGCATAAACTTCACCGGGGGTGAGCGCAGAGGGCGCCTGCATAATCAGAATATTATCGACACTGTTGCTCTTTAATAATACGTGCAAAACTTGCTGATAGGTTTCTGGCGCAGCATCGCCCAACAAATTAATCGGGTTAGTCGCACGACCACCGGAGTGAATAAGCGGCTGCAATTGTTGAACCGTTTTTTCATCTAATGTAGCGAGCCGACCACCGCGCTGCAGCAGCGCATCTACCGCCATAGCACTGGGGCCATTGCCATTGGCAATAATCACTAACTGTTCACTGTAAATCGGCTTGCCATTCGCCAGTGTTTCTACTGCAGCCAGCAACTCGCGCAAATCTCCTACGCGCAACATACCCGCACGCCGAAAGGCTGCATCGTAAACCGCATCGTTACCGATTTTTTCGACGGGCAGGCGCGATGTTAATGCGCTGCTCTCAGAATAAATGCCAGCTTTGATAACAAGAATGGGTTTATTAAACGATGCGGCGCGCGCTGCAGACATAAACGCACGGCCATCGTGAATTGCATCGATATACAAGAGGATCGCCGAGGTTTGCGGGTCGCGTCCGAGATAATCGAGAATTTCATCGAAATCGATATCGACTCCCTCACCTAGCGAAATAAATTGTGAGAAACCAATACGCCGACGACGCGCCCAATCCAGCAGGGTTACACATACAGCTGACGATTGGGAAACTACCGCAATTTTTCCCGGCAATGCGTTGATGTGTGCGTAGCTCGCGTTTAAACCTAATTCGGGAATGATAATACCGAGTGAATCAGGACCAAGAATTCTTACGCCCCATTCCTTGGCAATTGCAAGCATTTGTTGTTGTAAGTTCGTGCCTTGTGCGGTGAATAAATTATCCAGCCCCGCCGCAATCACAATCGCATTGCGTGTGCCTTTACGCCCCAATTGCAAAATAATTGCAGGCACACGGGTTGCACGAGTACAAATAATGGCGAGATCGGGAACAATCGGCAATTCATCAATCGAGCGATAAGCCAACACACCATTCACAGATTTATAGTGTGGTGTGACCGGCATAATCGGCCCGTCAAATTGCCCCTGCAGTAAATTGCGCATCACCGCATTGCCGGGGCGATTGGGCTGGTTGGATGCACCTATGACTGCAATCGAATGAGGTTTGAGTAATTGCTCAACACTTTTTACTGTCATTTATTTACCGCCAACCATTTTTATCTATCCATTTTTACAGTTATAAATTTTCGTCGTCATCATCAATTTTTTGCAAACTCAATTCACCAAAACTGGTCGGCGCCTTGGACTGCGTTTGCGGTTCAGTCGCAGCGGCTGTTTCTGCTTTGGGCACTGCAACACCATCGGTTGCCAGCTTTATTCGCAGGCGTAAATTATTCGGCGAATCCGCATTGGCAATTGCATCGTCAAAACTTACCTTGCCCGCCATGAACAATTTAAAAATTGCACCGTCAAATGTCTGCATACCGAGATTTTCAGATTTCTCCATAATCTCTTTAATTTCAGTAAGCCGACTTTTTAAAATCAACTCCTGAATTGTTTTAGTGCCTAATAGCACTTCAACAGCGGCGCAACGTTTTCCATCCACCGTGGGCAATAAACGCTGCGATACAAACGCGCGCAAATTTTGCGACAGTCCCATTAATAATTGCGGGCGGCGCTCCTCGGGAAATAAATTAATAATCCGTTCCAACGCCTGATTGGAATTGTTGGCGTGCAGCGTGGAAATCGCCAAGTGCCCGGTCTCGGCAAACTCCAGCGCGTGCTCCATAGTTTCGCGGTCGCGAATCTCGCCAATTAAAATCACATCAGGCGCTTGGCGCAGAGTATTTTTTAACGCGGCTTTGTAACTGCGGGTATCCACACCCACTTCGCGCTGGTTGATCACACTGCGTTTGTGTTTGTGCACAAATTCAACCGGATCTTCAATGGTTATAATATGGCCGCCGCTGGATGAGTTTCGATGATCAATCAGCGCCGCCAAGGATGTGGATTTACCGGAACCTGTGCCACCGACAAATAACACCAGCCCGCGCTTAGTCATAATCACATCTTTTAATACTTCCGGCAGACCCAGTGCATCAAATTGCGGAATATCCGTTTTGATGTTGCGCGCGACTATCGCCACCTCATTGCGCTGCTTGAAAATATTGATACGAAAACGGCCAACCCCATGAATAGAAATGGCGAGATTCATTTCTAATTCGTGCGCAAAAATACCCCGCTGCTCTTCATCCATAATCGCATTGGCGATAGCTTCTATCTCACCCGGCTTAAACGGCTCGGTGGCCAACGGCTTCAATACGCCTTGGAATTTGGCACAGGGTGGCGCGCCAGTACTCAGATATAAATCCGATCCGTCTTTTTTGGCGAGAATATTAAGATACTGGTCGATTGGGGTTGCCATAAATTACTCCGCTAAGAACAAAACAATAGGAGGAGTATAGACATGATCGCCCCATAAGCAGGTTAAGTGGTACTAATCAACCGCAGCAACAAATGCAATCTCCACCAACATGGCAGGATCGAGCAATTCCACTTTGACGCAAGCGCGAGAAGGCGCGCAATCTACAGGCAACCAAGCCGCCCAAGCGCTATTCAGTGCGGGTACATTATCTTGGTGAGTGATGTAGATTGTCGCTGACAGCAAGCGGGACTTGTCGCTGCCAATTGCCGCTAAGGTTGCATCTGCTTGCCCTAAAATTTGCGCGATCTGCTCATCCATCGCGCAATCCGTATTATTAGGAACTTCGACAAAATGGGCGATACCCTTATATACAGTGGCATCGGACCAGCGCGGTGCAGGATTTAAGCGTTGAATATTCATGTAAGGTTTTCCAACAGGGTGTTTGAAATCAATTCTGGCGCCTATAATAGCCGCCTTTTGCGCTCTACCCAATTTTAATAACCCACTATAAAGCGACCTCAGTCATGGCCTTAACTTCCATCATTGCACACCGTATTTATCGCCATTCACCCGGCAGCGCTTTTGAACTGCAATTGCGCGGGGAGGAATTTGCCAATGCGGGTAAATTGGAGGAACTGGCTTATGAATTGAAAACCCAATTTATTCGCAAGGGCGGCAAAAGTTACGGGCGATTTTCGGATGAACTGGGCGAATTCCCCCTGCCCGCTTGGTTGCGCGATTATCGCGAGGAGCGCTTGAGTGCCCCCAGTTTCACTCACAAAGCCATGCAACAATTCCAACAGGCACTGGAAAAAGCGGAATCGCTACTGGATGCCTATGTGTTTTTTGTGGAAGAAAAATTGGAAGTGGGCGATACATTGAGCGTGTATTTAGTAGAACACCAAAGCGGACTCTATCTTGATGGCGAGTTGACGGTCGACGATTCACTTTTCCTCGACACCAGCGGCTTTACCCTTGCCGCCAAAATCCAACTCAATGATTGGACTTCAGGTGACTCATCCACTTATCTCACCTTAATGCGGTCCCGTGGCGATAAAGATATCGCCGATGCTTTTACACAATTTATCGCCTTTACCGATAAACAGGATATCAAACAGGAAACTGCTGAGTTCTTACAAATCGTCGATAACTTTAGCCAAACCCTCGACGAAACCACCGCTAAAATCACCCGCACCAAAGTCGTCGATTACTGCCTTGAACAAAACAAAGCCGGCAAACCCGTTACTATCGCCGCACTCTCCAGCAATCTCGCTGAAGAAGTAAAAAGCTATGAGCCAGAGCGTTTTGTACGCTATGTGGAAAGTAGCAAACCAGATCTCAAACCTGAGTTTATTCCTCATGCAGGACAAATTCGCAGTTACGTTCGTATCAGCGGCCGCAATGACTCTTTAAGCATGAGCTTTGCCTCTGAATGCCTTGGGCGAGAAATTGAATATGATGCGACAAACGACGTGTTGACGATCAAAAATCTGCCGTCATCATTGAAAGCACGCTTAATCAAGCACCTGAAAGAAACACACTGAAGTATTACCAAGAACTCACAGCCAAAAATAACCGCGTAAAAAAGCATCACTTAAGCCATCGACCGGGAAAGTATAAAATATACTTTCCCGGTCGATGGCTAACAAATGACAAGGTTGTTATTACTTTAATAAGGCGGAATTCAACGCATCGACTGTAGGGCCAATTAATTTTTCGACGCTTTTTTGCAAATCATCTAATGTGACTTTTCTAGTTTTCATTAAATCTTGTACCGCATGATCGATGTTATATTTATTTTTGCTCCGCTTGCGAATTTCCTTATCCAATTCATCCAATAGCACAACTGCACGTGCGGTTACCGGCCCGGTAGATTTACTCTTCCGCAAATGCTTTACCTCTGCACCCCACTTATCCAAACTTTTAATAATTGCATTACGCCGCGATTTAGTCATGCCATGGGCACGATACAACAATTCAAAAGAATAAAACTCAGCAATCCCTTCCGCAATCCAATCATCATTAGTATTGGCAGTTGTGGCACCGCTGATACGAGTAATCATATGAGTCAACTCGTGCAGCAATGGGCTAGTCCCATTTTCACTCACCAAAGGACGATCTGCATGCAAAAATAGAGAATTAGCTGCCGATAGACCGCCGCGCCACATTGGATCACCCGCACCAACCACCAGTAATTTTTGGGGTGTTTCAATAAATGCTTTGTGAACTTCAGGCCAAACAAAATTAAAAAATGTCAGCGAGTCCATGCGTTTAAAATGCTCGCCTTTAGGCGCGCTAATCGCGATTGATGTCCCAGAAACTGTTGCGCGGCGTGTACCCAACTTACCTGCGATTATCCAACCCGTTGGACGATCAAAAAGGCGATCAGGGTTTTCAATCGAGAAAACATTACCTTTCTTTCGCGGCCAACCAGTCTCAATACTGCTCCAAGTTTCCGGCAGCGTCACATCCAATACTGCAACTGAATAAGCACCTTGCTCCTCAAAGGTTCGCACAGCGGGAATAAGATCATCGCCACGGAATATTGCCCAATCTTTGGTAACCATTGCATCAAATTTCCCTGGGTCACGCTCGTGGGTAAGTGCTACAAAATAGGACAATTGCGCAATGCCTTGCGGCAATTCCCATGTCACTCGCTTATCCTTGATTATCAATTTTCCATTTGCACGAATATTGGAATAAATGCCTCGGCTATTATCAAAGCTGACATGTTTTAGCAACTCGCCTTTATCAACACTAATCGTTACTAATGCTCCCTGCTTTGATGGTTCAAGAGTAACTTTATATGTCAGCTCATAGCTGAGATCAGACGAAGTTGCAGTCGTGGCCTGAGCTGCACTCGTCATCAAGACAAGCAAACAAAAAATTTTAAAAACAAATAAGCGCATTTTCAAAACAAACGACATAAGACTACAACCTCGATAGTAATAATTTGTTTTCAACACAGTGTACTGCAATTGGCGGCGCATAGGTTATCAACAGGGGGATCCTACCTGCTCGAACCAAACCAAAACACAACCTGACCTTCTTTGTAGTCAATTTCCTACACAGAATTCAGCTTTTGACGGCTACCCAATAGAGCATGTGTGTTCAATAATAGTCACAACAAGGACGTAAAAAGGAACTACACAAATTCATAGCTGCCGGATGCAAGGAAAAAGGAGATTCATGGACAGAACGAAGGAATGACGACTAATGGAAAACCAAATGCAGGGACGGAGGTGCGACTAAGGGAGTATGAAGGTTTTACTTAAGGAGGATGCAATGGATTGAGCGGTAAATTTGGATTTTCAGCAGGACGCTGAGGTGATCGAGATTACTTTATCCAATACAGGACGCACTATGGGGTTTCTCTACTGAGAAACCCCTCTTTTTATCCAAAAAATACTTTACTCCAGCTGGCAATCAACCGCTGCACCTTAAAAATAATAATTAGAAATTATCAGCAATAAACTTCTGCGCTAAACGTGCGGCATCACTGTTACCTGCTGCAACGTCAGACAATAAAGCTTTGGCCTTGACCCTATCACCCATCAAAAAATAAACCTTACCTAAATCGAGCTGGGCATCAGGCACTTTTGCGGCACTTGGAAAGTTGGCGATAAGCTCAGTAAACCAACTTTTTGCTTGCGGGTAATCTTTTTTGAGCATTGCGATTTTGCCCAACCAATAATGGCTATTACTGGCAAAACTTCCATTTGGGAAACTGTTCAGATGAGCCTTGAAAGCTCGCACAGCACCATCAAAATCTTTTTGATTTAGTAAATCGTAAGCGGCCTTATAAACATCACTTTCGCTAGCAGCGCCAGACAACGCCGAAGCTGTAACAGGAGCAGCAACTGCTGCCATAGAGTCTTCGGTACGGGCTTTTACTGCAGCAGATGTATTACCAGACAAACGTCGATCAAGATCTATGTAGTTGTCTAGTTGTAGTTGTTTGAGCTGTTTTAGCTCGTAGGATTGCTCTTCAAGAAGACCACGCAAAGCAGCGACCTCTTCTTGCAAGGCGCGAATTTGGGAGTAAACATCAGATTCAGCTGAGACAGGCAGATTAGATTGAGCCACCCCAGAGCGAATGCTCTGGGGTGAAGACTCAATAACCCGTACTTGTGCCTGAGAGACTGAAGCTGAAGTCACTAAAACAACAGCAAGCAGATTTTTAAGCATACGGGCTTAGACTCTTAGTACTTAACTTCTACGCGACGATTTTGAGACCAAGAAGCTTCATCGCTACCGGTAGCAGCTGGTTGCTCTTCGCCAAAGCTAACAACTTCCAGAGAAGAACCGTTAACGCCTTGAGTCACGAGGAAATCGCGAACAGCATTAGCACGTTTTTCGCCCAGAGCCATGTTGTATTCGCGTGAACCGCGCTCATCCGCATGACCTTCCAAACGTACTGCAACTGAAGCACCTTTCAGTTTGTCAGCGTGAGCCAACAGAACAGCGCGGCTTTCAGCGGTCAATGAGTATTGGTCAAAGTCAAAGTAAACAACGTTTGACAAAGTAGCTTCAGATACAGTGCTTTCTACAGGCGCTGTACCGGTTGTTGGAGCCTCGGTACCTTTGTTGTCGCTGCTTGAACAGCCAACAAGGAAAGACATAACAACAGCCAAAGTAAGACCTTGCTTGATTGCCTTAGTAATCATGTGTGTGTAACTCCAATGAGGTAAAGATCTGTTTTACGGGACTTAGTTAAAGAATGGCGACCATGCGGGTTCCCGCACATCACCTTGTTTTGGAGGCTGGAGGATTTTGACACGCGCATCGAGAGACACCGCCGCCAACACTCCTTTACCACCAGAACGAGTCGCATACATCAGCATAGCGCCATTGGGCGCTATAGTAGGCGATTCATCCAAATTTGTCTCGGATAAAATACGCAAATTACCAGATTTTATATCTTGTGCTGCAATATGGTGAGTAGTGCCCGGGCGCTTATTCAACATTACCAAACTTTTGCCATCTGGAGAGACGCGCGCGCGCGCATTGTAATCACCATCAAAGGTAACTCTCTCTTGCTGCATAGTGGCAAGATTGACCTGATAAATCTGTGGTTTGCCGCCACGATCAGAAGTAAAAAATAATGAAGCGCCATCTGCTGCCCAAGAAGGTTCGTGGTCAATAGCAAAGTGATTCGTAACGCGGGTTAACTGGCGCGTCAACACATTCATCACATAGATTTCAGGGTTGCCATCCTTTGACAAAGCCATAGCCAACTTCTGCCCATCAGGTGACCAAGCGGGTGCGCCATTCAAGCCACGAAAATTTGTCATCTGTTGACGCCGACTCGTCGCTATATCTTGAATATAAATAGCAGGCTTGTTATCAACCTCAAAGGACACATAAGCAACACGCTGGCCATTGGGCGACCACACGGGAGATAACAGTGGATAGCGCGACTCCAACAACATACGCGGGCGAAAGCCATCAATATCGGAAAGCATTAATCGATATTTTTGTGGCTGCTTAAAAGCCTCTACATAAATCAACTTGGTTGAAAAAATACCACGAATACCGGTGATGGTTTCATACACCTTGTCGCTAATATGATGTGCCATATCACGCAATTGCGCCTCTGTTCCATCCACCGTCAGCTTGGCAAAAACACGCTTTTGCTGCACTACATCGAACAATTCATAACTCGCGTAATAGCGACCCGCCTGTTGCGTAATGGAGCCAATTAACAAGTACTCAGCACCAAGTGCCTTCCAATCCCGATAATGCACTTCAGCCTCAGAACGAGGGAATGAGAGCATACGCTCTGGTTTTGTGGCTTCAAATTGACCGGAAAACTCCAAGTCATTGCCCACTATTTTGCCAATATCTTCAGGCAAACGAGCACCCGCCCAACCAAAAGGAACTACGGCAATCTTGGTGGGATTATCAACACCCTTGGTAACAAAAACTATGTTCTGGGCATTTGCAGAAATCGCAAACACCAACAGAAGTGCGCTAATTATGTATCTCACTGACGTAAATCCTCTGGATTAAAGGCAAATTGAAAATGACGGAAATTTCGTTCAAAGACATCGATAGGAACATCTTTGATTTCAACAAATCGCTCTACTTTTTTGATCGCCTGCTCAGCCGCATTGTCAAATGCGGAGTTTCCACTACTTTTGGCAAGCTGGACATTAATAACCTGCCCGTTGGGAAGCATATCTATATTAAAGATTGCCACCATTCCTGCGCGCGCAGATGGAGGCCTGCTCCAATTTTGGGCAACACGCTCCGATAACAATTCGTTGTAGCTCTTCACGTTAGCTTCATCGTTAGATTCGGCTATGTGTTTTGCTTCCAATTGACGAGCAGCCTGTATACGGCGTTGCTCAGCTTGAGCTTCTTGCTCGCGCAGAGTCTTTTTCAATGCCTCTGCTTTGCGCTGCGCTTCCGCCTCTGCTTGTTTCTTTTTTTCTGCTTCCGCTTGGGCGGCTTTGGCTTTAGCGGCTCTTGCCTGCTCTTCCTTAATTTTTTGCTGCTTTTGCTTCTCCGCCTCAGCGGCTTTAGCTTGCTGCTCGCGCTGACTTTGAACCAACGCTTCCGCCTCTTTGCGACGCTGTTCCTCTTGCTTTTTGTTGTTTTTCAAATCTTCGTAAGCCTTTGAATCCAATATTTGCTCTTTAACCTGCTGCGGTGCAGCTTTGGCTTTGGGCTTAAGATCAACCAAGGTGGCAGTCACATAATGAGGTTTATAAGGCTCTTCATCCGACTTAAAAAAATCCCAATTACCCAGAAAAAGAACCAACAAAGTGCCGTGCAAAAAAACACTCAGAAATGTTGGCAGTGAAAACGATTTTTCCAACTTCATAAATAACCTAGCGCGGAGGCTCCGTAATCAAGCCAACCGACGGTGCACCAGCCAGTTTTAACTCACCCATTAAATTGACGATAACACCGTATTCAACTTTTTTGTCCCCTTGAACAAAAACCAAGGTATTCGGCTTTTCTGCCAAAACCTTGCTGACTATTGATTTGATTTCTGCCAATGGGCGCGGTTTTTCCGGGTCGCCAGCTAGATCTATATAGAAGCCGCCATCCGCCTTTACCGATACAGTAATGGGATCATCTTCTTTACTTTCAACCGGCTCTGATGCAGCCTGCGGCAACTCTACTTTAATGCCCTGCGTCATCATGGGTGCTGCAATCATAAATACAATTAACAACACCAACATAACGTCGATCAGCGGAACCACATTGATTTCCGCTTTGAGTTTCTTTTTGATGGGTGGACCAAATCCTGACATGGCTTTAACCTGTTTCCAATAAACGTAAAAACAGCGTTACTTGCTGTGAACTTGGCGATGCAAAATTGCGGAGAATTCTTCCGCAAAGGTGCGATAGTTACTTAGAAGATTTTCAGCGCGCGCGGAAAACTTGTTGTAGGCCAATACCGCAGGGATAGCAGCAAACAAGCCCATGGCTGTCGCAATCAAGGCTTCAGCAATCCCTGGTGCAACGGTGGCGAGACTCGGCTGACCGGCATTGGCGATATTAAGGAAAGACACCATGATGCCCCACACGGTACCAAACAACCCGACGTAAGGGCTTACCGACGCAACACTGGCGAGGAATGGCAAATTTTCTTCCAGCTTTTCTTCTTCGCGCGCCAGTGCTACTCGCATCGCGCGCATAGACCCCTCCATCACCGCATCAGAGTCCGCGCCCGCTTGTTGGCGCAGGCGGGTGAATTCTTTAAATCCGGCACGAAAAATATTTTCGATACCCTCAACAATTTCATTGCGACCATTACCCTGACGATAAAGCTGGTTCAGATCAATCCCCGACCAAAATTGTTTTTCAAAAAAATCAAATGCCGCCGACGCCTTGCGCTGATAAATCTCGCGCTGAAAAATCATCACCCAGGATATGACCGATGCCAAAAATAAAATTAGCATGACCATTTGTACTAGAAAGCTGGCCTCAAGAATGAGATGCAAAATGGACAGGCTTTGCTTGTTTTCTGGCATAGTATTAATTAACTCTTGCTATTTGACTGTGAAAAAATTGATTCAGTTGTTGGTGCATAACAGCTGGTAGTGCATTGGGCCTCATGGAACCGGCATCCACACAGGCAATGCGGATTACCCCCTCACACAACAACTCATCACCACGCAACACTTGCTGTTTAAACTCGGTATAGGTGCGCGCCAACTTTTCAATTTCTGCCGTTACTTGCAGTTGATCATCGAGCCGCGCGGGACGGCGGTAGTTAATTTGCGCAGCATGCACAACCAACAACAGACCACCATCCAAAATTGCGGGCTTATCATAGCCCAAACTGCGCAAAAATTCTGTACGGGAACGCTCCATGTACTTCAGATAATTTACGTAATAAACGATACCGCCCGCATCGGTGTCTTCTATATAAACTCGGAGCGGGATACTAAATGGCTGCATAACTGATTTATTCCGCTGATTCCTGCAAACGCTTTGGTATAGGCACACCAAAATACATATAGGCATTGTTGGTCAAGATTCGACCGCGTGGTGTGCGTGCCATAAAACCTTGCTGAATTAGATATGGTTCTATTACATCTTCAATAGTTCCGCGATCTTCACTAATCGCAGCGGCCAAACTTTCCACCCCGACCGGGCCGCCATCAAAATTGTTCATCATTGCTGTTAATAGCCGGCGATCCATATGATCAAAACCACGCTCGTCCACGTTCAGCATATTTAATGCACTATCGGCCATACTGGCGGTGACCACGCCATCACCTTTCATTTCTGCATAATCGCGCACACGGCGCAACAACCGGTTGGCGATGCGCGGTGTTCCACGGGAACGCTTGGCCACTTCCGCAGCACCTTCTATATCCATTTTCACCCCCAATAGCGCCGCAGAGCGCGCCACTATATGAGTGAGATCGGCGACATTATAAAACTCCAGACGCTGAACAATACCAAAACGATCGCGCAATGGTGATGTCAGCAAACCCGCGCGGGTTGTGGCACCAACCAAAGTAAATTGCGGCAAATCCAGTTTAATTGAGCGCGCAGCTGGGCCTTCGCCGATCATGATATCCAGCTGGAAATCTTCCATCGCGGGGTAGAGAATTTCTTCCACCACTGGGCTCAGGCGATGAATTTCATCGATAAATAACACATCGCCCGGCTCAAGATTGGTAAGCAATGCAGCCAAATCTCCCGCCTTTTCCAATACTGGGCCGGAAGTACTTTTGAGCGAAACATTCATTTCGTTGGCGATAATATTGGCGAGTGTGGTTTTGCCCAAACCGGGCGGCCCAAACACCAGGGTGTGATCCAGCGCTTCACCGCGTTTTTTAGCAGCGCCGATAAAAATTTCCATCTGTTCGCACACCGCAGGTTGCCCCACGTAATCAGCCAAAGATTTGGGGCGCACAGTGCGATCAAGATGGTCTTCGCGCTCTTTGGCAACGGGGGCAATCAGGCGATCCGTTTCAATCATCGATAGTTAATCCTGAAAATTATTCGGCGCTGCTTTTATTCAGTAGCTTATTTATCCAGCGATAGAACGCAGCGCCATGCGAATTAATTCTTCACTGCTGGCTTCCGGTTTCTGTTTGGCCGCAAGCGAGATCATTTTGGCTGCATCTACCGGTTTATAACCCAGCGCGATCAGCGCACTCTCTGCCTCGGCAAAGGCATCATTATCGGTGGCGATACTTTGAATTTCACTGTGTGCAAGCAAATCGCTCTGCGGCATATCCCAATTTTTTAAGCGGTCGCGCAACTCAATTACCAATCGCTCAGCCGTTTTTTTGCCCACACCCGGCACTTTGGTCAGCGCGGTGATATTGTCATCGCGCACACAGCGGGCGATATCATCCGCCTCCATGCCCGACAAAATTGCAATTGCGAGCTTGGGGCCTACACCATTCACTTTGATTAAGGTGCGGAATAGGGAGCGATCGCGCTGCTCAACAAAACCAAATAACTGATGTAAATTTTCAGTAATCGACAAGTGTGTATGCAACACCACTTCGTGACCAAGGGCAGGCAAACGATAAAAAGTCGTCATAGGCGCCTGCACTTCATAGCCAACACCACTGACATCCAGCAATAAAAATGGCGGTTGTTTTTCAATTAAAAGTCCGCGCAAACGTCCGATCATAATGGGTCTCTTATGCTATCAGGATAAAACAATCACACAATTCGCCCGCGGCGAAAGCTCGATGAACCCGCCATGCGGATTAAATGATCGCGGGTATTAGCGTGGCAGAGCGCCACGGCCAAGGCATCGGCGGCATCTTCCTGCGGTGCAGCGGGAAGGCGCAACAGGGTTTTCACCATATGCTGCACCTGTAATTTATCTGCCGCACCATTACCTACGACCGACTGTTTCACTTTGCGCGCTTCATATTCCGACACCGGCACATTTTGCGCCGTCGCCGCCACAATTGCCGCGCCCCGCGCCTGCCCGAGTTTCAGCGCAGATGAAGCATTTTTGGCCATAAACACCTGCTCAATCGCCATCTCTTGCGGGCAATATTGTTCGATGATTTGGGTCAGGGAATCAAAAATAACTTTGAGGCGCGCGGGCAATTCATCGGCATCACTCATTCGAATGACACCACTGGTGATGTATTCGTATTTGCTGCCGATGACATTGATAATGCCAAAACCGGTTTTGCGAGAGCCGGGATCTATACCAAGAATAAGCGCCATAGTTGTATCTATATACAGTTGTATTGGCGGCAGTGTTGCACGTGAATTGGGGTGACGCAAGCGGGGAACATTAAAAATCCGATTTGAAATCCAGCATCAACCGACCACTAGCATGAGTGTCGATATGAATAGAGGCTGATTCGTTGTCCGCAATCAGGATGGAGGGAATTGAAATCAGTCGATAATCGTCATCAATAAAGTCATAGACTTTTGTAGATAGCAACAACCCCTGCTCCTGGCGAACGGCTGTCACCAACAAACGAAACTGCCGATCAAATTGTATCTCACTCGCAGCTCCCAACTCATTTAGGAATTGCATTTCCCCTTGGGTACTAGCGCCGGATTCGGCCTTCACCGACAAATTAATTAACACCTGTTCAGCGGACGCCGTTGACCACCACCCGAGACAAACGACTATCGATGCAACAATTCCTCCGTATCCCCACCAGCGGCGATTGTTTGTACGCTGTTCAGAAGTTGAATGCGATTCAACTAAAAAGTCAGCTAATTCCAAATCTAATGCACTCGCCAACGCCATGGCTGATTCTTTGGACGCTATACCATTGCGCTCAATACGCTGCACGGTACGCATACTTACATCCGCAACTTCCGCTAAATGACTTTGCGTCCAGGCACGCAGCTCGCGCTCGCGGCGCAATATTTCTTTATCGATTTTCATATCCATGACACTCACCTCGCTATGTGTAAAAACCGCCAGCGTTCATCAAACCTGCCGCTTTGTATACGACAGCAATACGACACGGCGACTTTTACACTTCAGGTGCGGTGAATTAACCCAATTGCTCCATGAGTTCTTCAGAAATATCCGCATTGGTGTAGACGTTTTGTACATCATCCAAATCCTCCAGCGCGTCGATCAAGGCGAGAATTTTTTCGGCATGCTCTTTATCGAGATTGACAGTCAGGGACGGAATAAGGGCTATATCGGCAGCGTCGGCAGTGAATCCGGCACCGGCCAAGGCATCCTTAACACGAAAGAAGTCTTCAAACGCGGTCATCACATCGGCAGAGCCGTCATCGTTGATTACCACATCATCGGCGCCCGCTTCCAAAGCGGCTTCCATCAATGCATCTTCATTTATACCTGCCGCAAAACTGATTTGCCCTTTACGCGCAAACAGATAAGACACTGAACCATTAGTCCCCAAATTGCCGCCCTTCTTGTCAAATGCATGGCGCACATCGCCAGCAGTGCGATTGCGGTTGTCGGTCATGCACTCCACGATAAAGGCCACACCGTTTACGCCGTAACCTTCGTAGGTCAATTCTTCATAGGCCTCGGATTCACCGGTTCCTGCGCCGCGGGCGATAGCGCGCTCGACCACATCTTTTTTCAGGTTATTGAGATAGGCCTTATCCACCGCAGCGCGCAGACGCGGGTTGTCAGCGGGATTAGCACCGCCTTTCGCCGCGACAGTCAGCTCGCGAATAATTTTGGTAAAAATCTTGGTGCGCTTGGCGTCCTGACGCGCCTTGCGGTGTTTCATGTTTGCCCATTTGGAATGTCCGGCCATTCGAAACTCCCATGCTAATAATTACTTCAAATAAATCAGTGCCAACTACACGGTTCGCCAATGAGATTCGCATTTCAAAAACGCATAAATACATCCTTGTAGCTCCCGTTCGGCATCCATGCCTCTAGGGTTTTGAAATACGAATCCCATTACCAAACCTGCATTGTGCCAATCTCATAATGGCTAAAAACAAAAAAGGTGGGCAAAAGCCCACCTTTTTATGTTGCAAAAGATCACATACCGTATTCAGGCGCGTCTTCAGCAACAACTGCTTTTTCTTTTTTACGCAGACGGATATGCAGATCACGCAATTGCAGATCATCCACTGTGCCTGGAGCATCGGTCATGACGCAGGCAGCGCTTTGGGTTTTGGGGAAGGCGATTACATCGCGGATTGAGCTTGCGCCCACCATCAACATAATCAAACGATCCAAACCAAACGCCAAACCGCCGTGTGGCGGTGCACCATAAGCCAAAGCATCCAGCAGGAAGCCAAACTTCTCGCGCTGCTCTTCCGGTGAAATGCCCAGAATTTGGAAGACTGCTTGCTGCATGGTCGATGAGTGAATACGCACCGAACCACCACCCAATTCAGTACCATTCAAAACCAAGTCATAAGCGCGCGACAAAGCGGCACCTGGGTTTGCAATCAATTCTTCAGGAGTACAGCTAGGTGAAGTGAATGGGTGGTGGATTGAAGTCCAGCCGCCTTTGTCATCATCTTCAAACATTGGGAAGTCAACCACCCAGAGCGGCGCCCACTGGCAGGTGTACAACTCAAGGTCTGCACCCAGTTTGCAGCGCAGTGCGCCCAGCGCTTCGGTAACCACTTTGTGTTTATCGGCGCCGAAGAAAATCAGGTCGCCGTTTTCTGCACCAACACGATCCAAAATCGCTTTACGCACAGGAATTGGCAGATTTTTCACAATCGGTGATTGCAAGCCTTCTTCCAAATCTGACTTGTCGTTGACCTTGATGTAGGCCAAACCTTTTGCACCGTAAATGCCGACAAACTTGGTGTAGTCGTCGATTTGTTTACGGGTCAACTTCTCGTTGCCGCCGGGTACTTTTAATGCGGTCACGCGGGATTTGGGATCGTTCGCTGGGCCGGCGAAGACTTTGAAATCTACTTCGGTAACCAGGTCTTTAACATCAACCAATTCCAGCGGGATACGCATATCCGGCTTGTCTGAACCGTATTTGGCGATAGCTTCAGAGAACGGCATGTGTTTGATTTCAGCGAAATCCACACCCATCAAATCTTTGAACAGCTCGCGGAACATACCTTCGGTAATGTTCATGATCTGCTCTTGCGACATGAATGAGGTTTCAATATCGATCTGGGTGAATTCCGGCTGACGGTCAGCGCGCAGGTCTTCGTCGCGGAAACACTTGGCGATTTGGTAGTAGCGGTCGTAACCGGCCACCATCAACAATTGTTTGAACAGCTGGGGTGATTGCGGCAGCGCGAAGAATTTACCGTCGTGAGTACGCGATGGCACCAGATAATCGCGCGCACCTTCTGGCGTAGCACGAGTCAGAATGGGAGTTTCAACATCGAGGAAACCGTTGCGATCCAGATAGTTGCGGATAACGCTGGTCACTTTGCTGCGGAAACGCAGGTTTTTCTGCATTTCGGTGCGGCGCAAATCCAGGAAGCGATACTTCAAACGGGTCTCTTCACCCACGTTGGAGTAAGAATCCAAGGGGAAGGGCATGGTTTCGGCTTCGTTCAAAATAGTCAGAGCAGTGCCGTACACTTCGATCTCACCGGTCGCCATGTTCGGGTTCACGGTAGAAGGTGCACGAGCACGCACTTTACCGGTCAACTGCAGTACGTATTCGCCACGCACTTTATCGGCCAGCGCAAAATTCTCTTTCGCATCCGGATCGAACACCACTTGCACAATACCTTCGCGGTCGCGCAGGTCGATAAAGATCACTCCACCGTGATCGCGACGACGATCCACCCATCCGCAGAGAGTGACTTCTTGATCGATAAACGAGGCATTTAAAGCGCCACAGTATTGGCTGCGCATAGCAAGTTCCTGATGTTTGTATAAGAGTATTTTGAAAAGGCGTTTGTTGGTGCGATGGCCAGCTTAGCTGGCCGTAGTGCTGCTAGCACTTGAGGATGAACCGGCACTGCCGGAATCACCCGCGATATTCTTTTTCTTGCCCGATTTAAAATCGGTCTCGTACCAACCGCCGCCCGCTAAACGGAAACCGGCCGCTGATATTTGTTTTTTCAATGCTGCCTTGCCGCAGGCTGGGCAATCCACCAAAGGGGCGTCGCTCAATTTTTGCAGCGCTTCAAGGTTATGATTACAAGCTTCACATTGGTATTCATAAATAGGCATGTTTATACCCCGGTCACAACAACGATTTAGTTACAACAATTTGCTAAGAAGGATACCAAGACCCTGAAAGGGTCGCGATTGTATCGCAAAACCAGTGCGGCGAGAACCGCGCCAGGGAATATGGATGCGGCGGTGCAGATTTAAAGGGGCAAGCGCAAACGAAAAGGCAGCAGCAAAGTGCAAACTGGATTAGGGAATTTGGGAGCGATGCATGCGCGCTTGCACTCGCGCCGCATGTTTAACCACCCAGGCCGGCATAGCTTTTTCATATTGGCGCGGATTGGGCAACATCACCGCCATACGCGCTGCCGCCGAAGGGCCGATCTGCGCAGCGGGAACCTTGTAATAGTGACGCGCAGCGGCTTCGGCACCAAACACGCCATTGCCCCACTCCACCACATTTAAATACACCTCCAAAATCCGGCGTTTATCCCACACCAGTTCGATCATCAGCGCAACTACTGCCTCCTCTGCTTTACGCACATAGGAGCGCGAGGGCGATAAAAACAGGTTTTTCGCTAGCTGTTGGGTGATGGAGGAACCGCCCGCAACGGATTTACCTTTGCGCTGATTCTTTTTCAGCGCCTGTTCGATACCGCGCAAATCAAACCCTTGATGCTGCATAAACCGGTCATCTTCAGCGGCAACTACCGCGCGTTTAAGATGCGTAGAAATATGCGCATAATCCACCCATTGCTGTTTCAGTTCCGCCTTGGGATTTTTTTCGCGCAGCTCATCCAGCCGGATCGACATAAAACTTGTTTCACTTGGATTCACCCACTTCCACACCAGAACATGAGCAAACAACCACAGCTGATAGATCAGCAATGCAAGCAAGAGCCATTTCAAAATTCGCCACAGACTGCGCCAGACAATTTTCATCTATTAATAATCACTGCAGCTGCTCTTGTTGCTGCACTCGCAATTCCATTGCGGCAGCGGCGGCGCGAGCTTTATCAAGCGCCGATTCCTGTACTGGAGCTTTAGGCTCAGCAGGGCGTTGTTCACGAATAGGGGCGGAGACTTTCGGCGCCGAGATAGCATTGCGCGTATCTACCGCTATTTGCTCCGCATTACTAGCGACAGGCTTATCACCAAAATGCACCTGACCATTAGCATCCGTCCACTTATACACTGTGGTGGGCGGCGCTGGCTCAGGCTCGGAAACCTTATCTGCAACTGTTTTCATCGCCTGTTTGGCATCCGCAGCCAATTGATTGGGTGACCACAATTCCTGTAAATCCACCCACCAATCATCGCCCATACGCTCGCGCATATCGCGCAGCGGCATCTGCCCAGCATTGAGATAGATCAGGTAGTTACCAATAAAAAAGACCAACAACACCACCGTAAGCGACTTAAACAGCAAGCGTTTCATAAAACTCCCTAATAAGACAGATCCAATGGTTTAAGAGAGCTCAACGCCAATATTGCCACCCTCATAAATCAGCGGCAAAAATTGCAGTGAGCTAGTACAGGCCGGGGTAGTTGGATTACCGGTAGTCAAATCAAATTCAATACCATGCATAGGACAACGCAAGGCGTTACCAGTGCAGGTTGCATAGGTCAGCACCGCACCTGCGTGCGGACACTCATTTTTAATCAGCATGGTTTTGCCATTTTCCTGCAGCAAGAGCAGATTATGGCCAGCCAGACTGACCGGCTTACGATAGCCATCGTGCAATAGATGCAGTTTTTCCAAAGCAACAAACGACATGATAAATCCTCATTAGAACCCTGATTGGGCAGCCCCCATTCTGGCGACTTATCCAACAAGACGCCAGCGGCGCTTACTTATCCGACAAATTCTGGCCACAATTGCCAAGCAACCAGATAGAATGGCGCCCTCTCCCAGCATGAATATCTGGCACTGTTTAAACATGGTTTTGTACGTAAAAGCAGTATCGAGCCATTCGGTAAGTTCTTGCACTTTTAATGCGGCAGCCTTGTTATGACCGACTCTCTTTACCTGGAGCGCTTAAAGCAGCTATCAACGCGCCTGGTATCCTTGCAAAAACCCATCCGCATTCTTGATGCCATTAAATGGCCACAACGAGTGGAGCAGCGTTTCCGCGAGCAGCAAGGCAAAGAGTTACCCGCACTGGGGGCTAATTATTATCAACAACAAAAGCTGGGCTTTGATCCAGATACCGTTAGCCAACTATTAAAAGAATTGAAAAACGATGTGCGCCGCCAATTGGGGCGCGATGATGCACTGGGCAAAATCCTGCAGGCAACAATTGATCAATACCAAATTGTGATTGAGTTGCTGCGCTTTCGCGGTACCGATCAGTTCGGTCATTTCAGCCGCCAACTGTACGGCTCCGCCAGTGACAACCTGCGTGGCGATCGCAAAACCCTGCGCCAAATGGGCGAGCGCTTGTGCCATATTTTTTCGCTGCCTGCGGTGGAGCATTTAAATCGCCCCTACACTAATCACATCAGTTCAGAAGAGGCAGTCACCACGCTACAAGCGCGCATGACCGATTATTTCGGCGCCGGTGAAGTGCGTGTACAAATCAGCGATGACATAGTGTCGGACGCCTCTGACGGTGGCGACTGCATTAAAGCAAATCGCCGCTCCTCTTTTTCTGAATTGGATTTGCAAGTGTTGGAAGTGCACGAAGGCTGGGTGCATATAGGCACTACGCTTAATGGCCGCGAGCAACCTTGGGCAACTTGGTTGAGTGTCGGGTCGCCGCGTATTACCGCAATTCAAGAAGGCATGGCGGTATTATTGGAAACGCTGACCTTCAGCTCATTTCCACAGCGCGCACGGCGCATTAGCGACCGGGTTGTCGCGGTGGATTTGGCTGAACAAGGCGCGGATTTTTGTCAGGTCTATCGCCACTTTTTAGAGCGCGGTGTGAGCGAGCACGACAGTTATCGTGTAACCCAGCGGGTATTTCGCGGCGGCACATTAACTGGCGGATCAGTGTTCACCAAAGACATTTCATACGTAAAAGGTTTTGTCGAAAATGTGAATTTTATTCGTAGCGCGATTCAATCCGGCGTGCCGGAAATTATTCCCATGCTGTTTGTCGGCAAGGTGACACTGGATGATTTACCGCTGCTGTACGAGCGTCATTTGGAGGGGGTAATTGCCGCGCCTAAATATTTGCCGCCGATGTTTAAAAATTTAAATGGTTTGTATGTGTGGTTTGGTTTTTCGAGTGGCATGTCGGTAATGAATATCGCACGTGTGCAGCAACATTTCAGTAAGCTGTTCGATAAAATGCCAACTCCACCACCACAAGCTGATGGCATTGATGCCGAAATAGATTGAGTTTGATTGTAAATTATGACGTATTACAAAGTTGTACTCTCAGGTGAGAATATTTTTTTTGAAAACGCGAGCCACATAGACAGTGACGCGCCGGAACCGGTTATTGGTTTTATTGCTTGCAAATTAATACAAACTGACACTGAAGAATTGGCCATTGCAACTGCCAAGCGAGATTTGCTTGTACAGTGGAACCAGAGTTTTAATTTGGATCGGAAGTTGGGCATGCCCAAATTAAAGCTTGAGCATATTGCAGAAGTGCGCGGCTGGTTTAAACCCAAAAGCACCCATGATTATTATTGGTTTACCGATAACAATCACAAACAGGAACAACTGGAAAAATTCACTCAGCCGCCGCGCCACTGGTTCTGGCGCAGCTCAAAAAAAACAGTAACTAATGAGGGGACGGAAAATAACGGAGAATAAATCAGGCCGTTGCTGCGACAGCCTGAGTTGGATCAAGTAGCTGTAATAGGGTCGCACGTAGGCCGGGTGAATTAATTTCTTCGCTGCGAGCCGAAAGCGGTGAATTACCCACCCACTCAAAGCGCCAGCGATACAAATGCGTTGCATCACTGGCATCACGCACTTCAATTAATTCGAAACGACGCGCATCCAACGCAAACTTTTCCCGCAATTGGAAAGCAAAGGGCTCAGCATTTTTACCGACAAAACTGGAAGCTTGCTGAGTGGGCGCCATCACAAACACGTAATCGCGACCTTGATATTGACAGTGACAGACGCCGAGATGGACTTCCTGCCCAAGACGATTGTGTAATGAGGTATCGACAAATAAAGGATTCATCAACATATAAAAGGTTCCGCTGCGCTTTTTATTGTTGAGTTGATGTTAAATTGCCACATCACTCACTTGGTTGATTATTCGCCACCCGGTTCCGAAAAAGTCCCTCTGCTGCGACGAGGCGGCAGTCTACGCACAATTTATGACAGTTCAAGCAAAAGCGACGAACAATTCTCTAGCAGTAGATTCAGGAATAATTTTGTTACTTTATTGCCAAGCGCAGGGAACACCAGTGACAAATCCGCCCGCTGTCCTGTATCTGCATCATGACAATCTGGTAAAGTCATCTCTTAAGGCTGCAGCGAATCTGAATAGTTCCTTAATTTATTCAGATTACAGCACATTATTTTTGTTTATTATTTGATCGCCATTTTGCGACACCAATATTTGCCCAAACAACTGGGCTTGCATCGCCGCCACACCAGTAGAAAGGAATAATCATGCCACCAACATACCTGCGCATCGCATTGCGCACCGCCTCTTTTTTATTATCTCTTATAATAATTTCCACAATTTCTGCATGTACTTATGTTTCTCAGGGCGTGTTAGTTGATAGCGATCGTCATGCAAAAATTGCCCAACAAGATAGCTTTGGCGATAGCGCTAACCGGGTCGTTTATCCAGAACAAAATTGGAGCGGCGCAGATAGCCTCTGGTTTTATAATGTTACGCAGGGTTCTAATCTGCTCCCTTACGATATTTTTTTACACCTCGAAACAGCCGATAGTGAAGCGCTGTTTCGCAGCGATGAAAACATAAATCGGCTTCGCTATTTGCCGCAAAAAGCCAGCTTTGCCAACCCGGATGGACTACCAGTCGGTTGGGTGAAAGATGAACACGGAGGTAAGGAGTTTATTGGCTTCACCTGCGCTGCATGTCATACCAGCCAGATTAATTATCAAGGGGCCGCCATTCGTATCGACGGCGGCGCAACTCTGGCCGATATGGAGCAGATGCTAAAAAGCTTGTCGCTGGCATTACAAGCAAGCCTGGAGCAGCCCGACAAATTTGAGCGCCTCGCCCAAAAAGTACTGCAAGGGAAATACCCTGAGAACAAAGAAGCCTTCCGCGCGCAGCTAGTGGATACCGCACAACAGATTGCCAGTTACAACCAGATCAACGACCCGCGCCATGGCGAACAATCCGTCGCCTATGGTTATGGCCGGCTGGATGCGTTTGGGCGCATCTACAATCGGGTACTTGCGCACCTCACCCCCAACGAGCCCAATTTCAACCCAGCCAGCGCACCGGTAAGTTATCCCTATTTGTGGGATACCCCGCAACACGATTTTGTGCAGTGGAACGGTGTGGGTGATAACGAGCTTGCAGGCCCGCTGGGGCGCAACACGGGTGAGGCACTGGGTGTATTCGCGCAATTCGATTTGCATCGCAAAAAAGGTGACATTGGCTATCGCTCATCAGTGGTCGTGCGCAACCTGACACGTATGGAGCGCCATCTGGAGAGTTTGTGGTCGCCAAGCTGGGAAGATCTGGCGCAGCAAAATGTGCTGCCCGCTATTAACCCAGCCCTAGCCGAACAAGGCAAACAGGTGTTTATTGAATACCAGTGCCACACCTGCCATGAGGCCATCGACCGCACCGACCCCAAGCGCCGCATTATTTCGCAATTCGCCAGTTTGCAAACGATTGGCACCGACCCTTATATGGCGATGAACGCACTCAATTATGCTGGCAAAACCGGCTACTTTGAGGGTAAACGTATTAACCCACTCAAACCCAATTCACCGCGTTTTCAAGCGACCAGCCCGGTATTACCAGCTTTAAGTGGGGCAGTTGAAGGGGTATTGGTGGAGCCGGATCACGATAAATGGCTGGTTCGCCGCTGGGCGGAGAAACTCTATGACCTGATTGGATCTATTTCCGACAATCCGATCAAAAAGACCGAGCGCCATCTGGATTTTGAGGTGGTCAATAAGGATAACCCCGCCACCCTCGCCGCCTACAAAGCGCGTCCACTCAATGGCATTTGGGCAACCGCGCCTTATCTACACAATGGTTCGGTGCCGAGTTTGTATGAACTGTTTATGCCCAGCTGCAGCGACGCCGAAATCGCCAGCGGTAAAACCTGTCGCCCCAATCGCTTCACCCTGGGCACCCGCGAACTGGATGTTATCAATGTGGGGGTTGTACAGCGCGACCCACAAGAGTTCCCCGGCCTGTTTGTGTTTGACACCAGCCTGCCCAGCAACTCCAATAAAGGCCATGAATATGCTGCCGGTATCACCCCCGTATTTGTACTGGATGACAGAGGCCGCCCGGTAAAAGATGCACAGGGTAATCCGAAAATGCAGATGCTGCAGCCAATCAACAGCCACCAGCGCTTGGCGTTAGTTGAATACTTAAAAACGCTGTGACGCAGCTACAAGCTCATCGCCCGATTTTACCGCCGGGCGATGAGCTCTTGAGCAAACCGCACAGGTTTCACAATTGCTCACAACTTGCCGTACTTATTTCCACTAAATTACCCGCACCATACAAAATCACTGAACCAATCCTCCGCTTTGAGGGTCTTTAGCCCAGCTCGATGCAAGCGAGAGTCAAACCCCCAAGCTTCACCAGTGCCCGAATAATGCTGGCGATTTGATTGACACCAAGCGCCGCGACACACAGAATCACCGACCAGTTTTAAACCTCAGGAACATGCTGAATGAATATTGACCGTTTTTCACCGCTACTAAAGCGTACCACCCTGCTTCTCTCGTTGATGGCAGGCTCATTTTTACTGGCTGGCTGCGGCGGTGGCAGCGATAAAAAATCCTCGGCAAGCTCTTCATCTATTAGCAGCTCATCCTTACGCAGCAGCTTCAGTGCAGCCTCTGTACCGCCAAATGGTTCAGGTATTTGGCCCAGCGTAAAGGTAGAAGCGCAAACTCCCAAAGTGCTGACCTTCCAGTGGAGCGCAGTTGACGGAGCCACTTTTTATAAGCTTTATAAACACGATGCAGCGACCGGCGGTGTAGAGCAAGTGGGCGACGATTTGACCAACACCGAGACGACCGATGAAATCGGCGTACACGTGCACGATTGGGTCAACAATTACTATTACGTAGACGCCTGTAATGCCAGCGGCTGCCAAAGATCCAACCTGACCTTTACCGCGACCGAAATGATCAAAGCCATTGGCTATTTCAAAGCATCTAACGCTGAAGCCAATGATTTTTTTGGTTGGAGCATTGCCCTGTCCGCCGATGGCACTACCCTCGCAGTAGGCGCACCAACCGAAGACAGTAAAGCCATAGGTGCAAACGGCGACCAAGCCAACAATGACAGCACCAACTCTGGCGCGGTCTATGTATTCGTTAAAGAAAACGGTGTATGGATTCAACAGGCCTACCTGAAAGCATCCAACACCGAGCAACCAGATTTAAACCCCGCCCGCATGCTGCCAAATGATCGCTTCGGCTACAAAGTTGCACTGTCCGATGACGGAAATACCCTGGCGGTATCGGCGCTATTGGAAGACAGCCCATCCTATGGTGTGAACTGTAATCAGAATAACTATGAAATAACCAACTATGGCACATCATCAGATCCATCTGACGATCTCATTGCCGCCATTAATTACGACATGGGCGCAGTTTATGTTTTCACCAGAAGCAGCAGTGAATGGACCCAGGAAGCCTATGTAAAACCGCTCTACTCGTTGATTCATAGAGACTTAAACGACGGTTTACGTTTTGGCGAGAGCATTTCTCTTTCGGGCGATGGTAAAACCCTGGCCGTCGGCACAACCAGTGATCGCCTAGGTTTATCAGATATTGTGAACTTTCATAACAGCAGCTTCAGCAGCAACCCAAGTGATATCGAATGTTATGAGTATTACCCATCGTCCAGCGCCTCCAGTATCAGCAGTTCCAGCACCTCATCCAGCAGCTCTTCAAAAAGCAGTGTTAGTTCAAGCTCCAGCTCTGACTTTCCTGGCGGCACTGCATCCGGTGCAGTTTATATTTATGTAAAAACAGCCGATAAGGGATGGAAGGAAGAGTCCTATCTAAAAGCCTCAAACGCTGAACCATCTGACGCTTTTGGTACCAGTATCGCCCTATCCACTGACGGCAACACCATGGCTGTAGGCGCCATAGGGGAAGATAGCAATGCAACAGGCGTCAATGGCGATCAAGCCAACAATGCATGTTATTACTTCAATGAATCAACCTACACCATAGATCCAGAATGTGAGAAAGCAGGCAAGTATGCTGTGCGCGGTTTAATTAACAACGGTGCCGTCTATGTATTCAAACGGACGGGTAATCTATGGGGACAAGAAGCTTATTTCAAACCCAGTAGCACCTTTATAAAAACTGCGTTTGGTACCAGCGTGGATTTATCCGGTGACGGCACACTCTTGGCAGTTGGCGCCACCGGTGATGCAAGCAATGCCAGTGGCATTAATGGGGATACCACACAGCAGATTGACTACGCCAATACCGGGGCAACCTATATTTTCAGCAAATCCGGCAGCGGTTGGGCGCAAGAGGCGATGATAAAACCCTCTACCTTAACCAAGCATTCAGGCGTTGCATTAACCAGTAACGGCAATGGAACTTACGAAATTCAAATTAGCGACGGCGGCCAATTCGGCGGCAATGTGAGCCTCTCCCAAGACGGCAAGACCTTGGCGGTTGGTTCATTCCGTGAGTCAAGTAATGCCAAAGGTATTAACGGCGATCAAGGTGATACCAGCGCCGCGCGCTCCGGCGCCGTATTTGTGTTCAAGCGCAATAACACAGTGTGGACACAACAAAGCTATGTTAAAGCTAGCAATACCGACAGCGACGACCGCTTTGGCGTGAACGTAGATTTGTCAGCGGATGGCAAAACTATGGCAGTTAGCGCGCACCGCGAAGCCGGCCGCGGTTATGCTGCCGCATCCATTGGTGCCAGCACCAGCTCGGCAACAAGCAGCAACAGCTTAGATCAAAGCGACAACTCAGCTGATGCAGCCGGTGCCGTGTACGTCTACTAAATATCAGTAGCGGTAAAACAAAAACGGGATGCCATCGCATCCCGCAGACTGCTGACAAACCCCTAGCCAAACGCTGGGGGTTTTTATTTAATGGCAGC
>CAXAVL010000011.1:0-37032 GCA_963971905.1 uncultured Cellvibrio sp. | reverse complement strand
TTGAATCGCTGTTGGGCGTTACCCGCGAAGGTGATCGACTCTGCATCAAGCCCTGCATCCCCAACGATTGGCCAGGCTACACGATTAATTATCGTGTCGGCGAAACGCTGCATCGCATTACTATTACGCAGGAGTTAAACGGGAAAAATGAATTGAAACTGGATGGCATAGTACAACCAGCATCCAGTTTTTTATTGAGTGATGACGCGCAAGAGCACAGTGTGGAAATAAATTACTGTGCAACACCCTAGGGATATAACGTTTATGGTTATCGAGGAGTGAAGAGTCTTAGCGGTTATCGGCAGCGACATTTTTTATGTATTTAAACAAGTCGCTGTCGGTGGATAAAATAACCGTGGTTTTATCATCCACAATATCCTTATAGGCCGCCATGGTGCGGGTAAACTCGTAGAAGTTCACCGCATCTTTACTTTTGCTGTAGGCACTGGCATAAATTTCAGTTGCCTTAGCGTCGGCCTCACCTCGTATTTCTTCAACCCGCCTATAGGCTTCTGATTGGATTTTATTGAGATCACGAACACGGTCACCGCCAATTCTGGCAGCTTCACCATTACCTTCAGATAGAAAACGTTCGGCGATTTGGCGGCGCTCACTGATCATGCGATCGTAAATTTTGGGGCGGACACTTTCGTTATAGTTAATCCGTTTAAAACGAATATCCAATAATTCAATGCCAAATATTTTTACTTTTTCGGCTGCGGCGTGAAAAATTTCTTGCTCCACTAACAAACGCCCTTTACTGATAGGAACCAGAGTGCCTATGTTTTGTTTGCGCTCTGCCTCGGTCAGCAACTCATCGCGCTGAGGTTGACGGCCTTTAGTGGTGCGAATAATTTCGATGAGTTGGTGTTTAGCGACCGCATTGCGAGTTTCGCTACCCAATATGTCGTCTAACCGTGATTGGGCACTGCGCTCATCACCCAGACGAAGAAAATATTGCAACGGATCAACAATTCTCCAGCGCGCAAATAAATCGACGGCTATATACAGTTTATCTTTGGTGGGCATATCAGAAGGTTCACCATCCCATTCCAGTACTCGCTTTTCAATTGGATTAACCACTTGAATAAACGGGATTTTAAATTTCAGCCCAGCATTCAATATGGGCTCGCCCACGGGTTTGCCAAACTGGGTGATAATGACTTGCTCCACCTCATTTACGGTATAAAAAGAACTTAATGCGGTGATGCCACCTAACAATATAACGCCGCCTGCAACCACTATTGGAATGTTCATTCTTTTGCTCCTGTCGCATCATTTAAATTCAACAAGGGCAAGATGCCTTTTGCATCCTTATCTAAAATGATTTTGGATTTTATCTTCGGCATGACGTCTTGCATGGTTTCGATATAAATCCGCCGCAGCGTCACTTGCGGAGCCTTGCTGTACTCAGTAAAGAGTGAATTAAAGCGCGCTGCATCGCCTTCAGCTTCATTGATGCGCTTCAGCCGGTAGCCGTCTGCTTCGCGAATGCGTTGATCTTTTTCACCTTCCGCCAGTGGTATCACCTTGTTGTAATCGCGCCGCGCCTCATTGATGAGTTTTTCTTTTTCCTGTTGCGCTTGGTTCACTTCATTAAAGGATTCTTGCACCGGTCTGGGGGGATTAATGTTTTTTAATTGCACCTGATCGATGCTAATGCCCATACTGTATTTGGTGGATAACGCCTGCATTTTATCCAGCGCGTCAATTTCGATATCTTGACGGCCAATGGTAATCACCTCATCCACCGTGCGATCACCTACCACTTCGCGCATCACCGATTCTGACACATAACGCAGAGTTTCTTTCGGCCCTCTCACCTCAAATAAAAATTTTACTGGGTCAGAAATACGATATTGCACCACCCACTCGACCAAGGCAGCATTTAAGTCACCGGTCACCATTTGGGTTTCTTTTTGTTCATCGCGAACAATAGGCATTTGATAGGGATCAGTAGCACCCGGTGTTTTAAAACCAAATTCTAGTTTTAGCTGACGTTTCACCGGAACCACAATGGAGGTGTCAACACCAAAAGGAAACTTAAAATGCAGCCCAGCGGGAACGCTCTTTACATATTTTCCAAAACGCTGCACCACGGCAACTGAATCACTCGGAACCGTATAGTAGGCTGTCCATACACCAATAATTATTACGATGAATAACATCGCCAGCAAAAATGATGTAACACCACCGCCCGGCAACAATGGCGTGAGGCGCTGCAATACTTTATTAGCCACATCATCTAGATTAGGCGGTTGCCTCTTATCACCCCAGTTGTTGTCGGCCTCATTGTTCTTGGTAATTGCCATGCGTACTTCCCCTTTTGGGTGTGGGATTTCGCGCTGGCGAATAAAATCCATTCAGCACACCAGTAACGCTTGCAATGAATCAGATGCGGAGAATTTATTTGCAGGAATGCATCGCTATATAATAGCTGAAGAAAAATAGCTGAATGCAGCTATTACATTAGATTACCTGAAAATGCGGCACAATTCGGTTCGCTAACGCACTTACCGTTTTGGTTAAATCGCATAATATAATTTACTAAGGGTTACCTTCTTTTCGTGCATAAAGCTCACTTTCTAATGCAGACATTAACCTAGACCCAATCGTTATTAACATTTATTTTATCATCAGATTATTAAAGGATTTCTTATGTATAATTTCAGTATCAAAATGAAAATGCCTTTCGACACCGCCATAACCAAGGTGAGTGAAGCGTTGAAAAAAGAAGGCTTTGGTGTGCTAACCGATATTGATGTAAAGGCGACACTTAAAGCAAAACTTGATATCGAGCATCGCCCCTATCACATTCTCGGCGCATGTAATCCCACATTGGCACACCAAGCAATCACCGCCGAGCCGGACATTGGTCTTTTGCTGCCTTGTAATGTGGTAGTTCGAGAAGAACAGGACGGCATCATCACCGTCGCATTTATGGATCCAGAAGCCGTTTTAGGTCTGGTCGACAAACCAGAAATTACTGCGCTGGGAAAAGAAGTTAAAAAGTTGCTGCTGCGTGTGCGTGATAGCCTTCAATAAATCGTTTAATTGTTCCGCTCGCGCCGCCATCTTAATTTTAACACTGCAGATAAATAATTCTATGATCGCACGAGGCGGACCACTATCGCCTGAAATGCTGCAAACAAAGCATGGCTATGGGCGCTAGAAGACATAAATTTATAGCTGGATCAGGAGGTATTCGCATGAATGAAAAATGGGAAAATTGTAGCGATGCAGACACAGAAACAAATGCGATCCAACCTTCATCGGATGCACTGGTATTATTTGGTGTAACGGGCGACCTTGCGTACAAAAAAATATTTCCGGCGCTTTACGCGATGGTGAAACGCGGCGCACTGAATATCCCCGTGGTAGGCGTTGCATTGACTGAGTGGGATATTAACCAACTGCGCGATCGCGTTAGCGATAGCATCGCCGCAGCAGTTGACACCGAAAAAAACAGCGTAGATGCCGCCGCGCTGGAACAGCTACTGTCACTTTTGCATTATGTGCAAGGCGACTATAAAGTCGCAGCAACCTTCACTAAACTTAAACAAGCATTGGGCGATGCGCAACATCCCGCCTATTACCTCGCCATTCCGCCGGCGCTGTTTGCGACAGTCATTAAAAGCTTGGGCACAGCCGGGCTTGCTGACAAAGCGCGAGTGATTGTTGAAAAACCGTTTGGCCGGGATTTAGCCTCAGCGCGCGAATTAAATTGCATTGCTCGATCAGTCTTTCCCGAGGAGGCGATTTTTCGTATTGATCACTTTCTCGCGAAAGAAGCCATTATGAATATTTTGTACTTTCGCTTTGCCAATAGTTTTTTTGAGCCGATTTGGAATCGCAATTATATCGCCAGTGTGCAAGTCACTTTAGCGGAAGATTTTGGTGTGGAGCAGCGCGGTAATTTTTACGAATCAGCCGGTTGTCTGCGCGATGTAATTCAAAATCATCTGTTTCAAATTGTCGCATTGCTAGCGATGGAACCGCCGAGTCACCGTGGCTATGGCGCAGTGCAAAATGCCGCGACCGATGTGTTTCATGCGATGCGCCCACTGCACAGTGATGATCTGGTGCGCGGACAATATGAAGGTTATCGCGATGAAGCAGGTGTAGCAGCAGATTCAGATGTAGAAACATTTTGTGCCGTGCGCCTGCACATAGATTCCTGGCGCTGGGGCGGCGTGCCGTGGTATGTGCGCTCCGGTAAATATTTAGCAGCTTCCACCGCTGAAGTGACGCTGTGGCTTAAGCCGCCGCCGTTAGCGCTATTTGCCGATGCTACCGCTCATGCAGCGCTGCCCAATTATATTCGCCTCCAGATTTCGCCAAATTCCACCATCGCGCTTGCCGCACGTGTAAAAAATCCAGGCAAAGAGTTTGTCGGTGATCAAGGTGAACTCACCTTTATCGACGAACGCCCACCAGAAGAGACACCCTATGAACGTTTATTAGGTGATGCAATGGAAGGCAACCAAACATTATTTACCTGCGAAGAAGCGGTAGAAGCAGCATGGGCCGTTGTTGAGCCCGTGCTACAAAACCACGCACCCGCAACACCTTATGAACGCGGCAGCTGGGGACCAAAAGAAGCCGACGAACTCATTACGCGCGACGGCAAATGGCATAACCCTACCTCGGCGGGCTAAATAATTTTAGAAGTGGCAATTGTTTTTATTCCGGCTCCTGCTCGGTCAAAGGATCAAGCATAGGGTCGGTCAAAGGAATAGCTGCATTCTTATCACGCTGGTCATTTAAACGCCCTAGAGTGCTCTCCAACAAGTGCACCAATTTTTGCGCTGCACCATGCACTGCTTTATCCAATGTCGCAGCATGGTCAGTCACCGCCATTGGCTTTAAACCTTCAAGGCGCGCCTCTAGCATGCAGCGCTGGTCATGCAGGCCACTCTTGCCCCGACTCTCATCGCTCAAATGAATTTCAACCCGCGTAATCCGTGTCTCAAAACGTGCCAGCGCATGCTGGACTTCGTCACTCACTCTCGTGGTTAGCGTTTCGGTGCCATGAATGTTAGCGTCAGTATTAATTTGAATCTTCATTAAGTTCTCCAGTGCATTTGGGTATTCAGTATTACAGCGAAGCTCGCCGTTAATTTTTAAACCAATCAATCGCTATTCACTATTCAGTAAACGATTAAGTTTCTTTTGACTAAATCAACCACTTACTGTTAATGCAAGTTCTTACCTATTTTTATGATCCCTGCATAGAACCTCAATGTCGGTGCGTTATTGCACACTGATCATCTAGTGCACTGACAATAAAAAGTTATCGCGAGCAAGCTGAATTAATTCGTAGCCTGTATGAAGCCTAGCGGAATACGGGAGCTTGAGATATTTGAATTATTTATTAATCAAACCGCTTCACCTTAAACAATTTCCAACATCACAATATTCCGCAACAAATTATTTTTACATCGAGTGAGAACAAAAACTCGTACTGTCTTTCATATTTATAGGCCGCGCTTCGCAAAGCGAACCGCCAAACTTCGCATTTCCGCCACAAGCTAGCGTTGGCACTTTTGTAGGTTGCTGTTGAGGGACGAACCGCAACATGACATTCTTTCCAATTGCGATTCAAAGCCATCACGAGACCGATCGATAAAAAAACCAATATTGAAGTTAAAAAACACAATGCGTAACGTAATAAGCCGAACTTCGCTTTTCGGCCAATTGCGGAAGCTGACGCTTTTGTAGGTTAATCAATTAGTAAGAGTGCTTCCTCTAATAATTTTTCGGTAACGTCTAAAGACTCATCCTTAACCCGTCTAGCCCAAAACAAATAGATCCACTCTTCAAGGCTTGCATGATGCAAGGGAGAGCGAGCCATTGCATAACAAGATTTATCTGAATAAAACCCAGCATCTTCAAATGGATTGGACTCAAAAGGCATATCAAATTCGTAGTAATAATTCGCAGTAGCCTGAATTTCAGGAAATTTTTTTGCTGCATTAAGTAGTTTTTCTTGCCATTCTGGTGTTTCTTTTATTTTTTTTAAGTATAGGAGTGTTTTCTCAATCAATGGCTTGTAAGGCTTGCCAACTACAAGATCTTCTCTTTTTAATACATTGAATGCCATAAACTGCAATTGCTTAAATCCAATGAAGTGGTTCATCAATGATTCTTTCACTGCAATGTAGGCATAATAATTTGGTATTACTTCGGTGCAGGAATCGCTTTTAGCCAAGGATTTTTCTTCAGCCTGAAGTTGATTCTGATCATAATAGTTATTTGTTTTTTCTATGGTTGGCGATACATTTGCCACTGTCTTTGTAAGGCTTTCCATTATTTGATTATAAGGTTTTCCTTCAAAAGTGGTGATAGATTCATCCAGGAACGCCAGTGTTTTTAGGGTTTCCGTTTTTGCATTTACTCTGGCTTGAATAATTTCAACAAAAGGTGTCTGCTGGTAGAAAGATTCAAAATCAACAAAATAAAATTCTAATTCTCCGTTCTCATTTGTTTTCCAGTTTCGTACAGATTTTTCGTATGTGTCGCATGCATAATCCCCCTCTAACAAGAGGACTTCTCCAAATGACTTACTTATGCTTTTCCCTAGAAATTTTAATGTTTTTGCTAGCTCTGAATAGCATCGCCCTCCACTACCTTCTTTTGTAACTAGATAGGCTTGATAGCGCACACCAGTAACTGTCAAGTAATAGTAGAGGTGAGTCGGCAGGGTTGACTCGTAGTCGATTGATGAGTATTTCGCTAAGCTACCCTCTTCGATGACTATTTTTTTTCCTTTATTGATTGAATATAAATAGAAGTGTTCGTTAAGTTCATATTCTTTGTCGCCCTCTTTTTTTTTGGAATTTTTTTCTAATTTCCATTGAATATTTTCTGAAAATGGGTCTTGAAATAACATGTCTACTTGGAGTGGAATAATAACAAGCAGTGTTTGGTTATTGATGGCAGTCAGCCAAGTTTTATAGCTTTCCAACAGGCAGTCGACCAGGGGCTGATGTTCGTCACAACCTGCCTGGCGATTTTTGATCCATAGGCGTTGTAGCCTTAATGCAGTGGATCTTTGATCAGTCGAAAGCTGTGCGATAAAATTTTTGTATGCAATAGCCATTTTGGAGTCTAAGGCACTTAACTCAGGATTGGCGCAGATAGTTTTCTCTGTTTCAGACGCAGCTTTCGCACAATTGAAGGAGGGTGCAGGATCTGCGATTGACGTAAATGGCAAAAGCAGTATTAACAGTGTCAATAATCTAAACATGGTTTGTTGTTCCTTGAGCGTTGTCGAGTACCTTAGGTTAGAGCAAATAGTAGCGCGTCGTGCACATGTGCTTAAACTGTTGATACGTGTTTCCAGCATTGTGAGCTCAGACAAAAGTGGAGGCTGGCAACAATCAAATGAGAATAACGAAATCCCTAGTTAGCATTTCAAATCTCCCTACAGCGTTCGTTATACGCGTTACTGAATTTATTTTTACATTACTCCAACTTCCGCTTTGGGCACATCTCCGTCTTTAAAACATGTTGCGGTTCGTAAACTCACCGCCAACCTACTTGATGGTGATGCTGGTCATGAAGGGCACTTTGCTGCCCTTAAACGCTCGCGAGCACCCTATTCCGCCTTAAATAACCATCATTCACAATAAAAGCCATATATAGCCATTACACCGTATTACAGATGATGGCTTGAGTGGTGATGGTCTGTTGAGGTTTAGAACAGGATAGCGCTTGTTATTAAAGGCGCAACTATAGACGGGAAATAATAGGGTTGAGAATGCTGCGGGGAAATAGCAGGTGATGCTTACGCTTTGTTGGGAGGGGAATTTTCATATACGGGTTCGGGGCAATCGGGACACACCCAGGTGCCTGCCCTCCCTTCAAGCAATTCTAGGGAACCTCTGAAAAATTCCCAAAATTTGGCAAAATAGCGCAATCCCAACCGACCGGTGAATACCATGAGCCAATTGACCTTTGCCGAAGCAGAATACGCCATTAAAAAACGCACTACCCGCCGTGAAAAATTCCTCGCGCGGCTGGAAGAGCTAATTCCTTGGCAGAAACTAAAACAGCAATTGAGCAAAGGCTACCAGAAAACCGGCCCCGGCAGACCGCCATATCCACTTGAAACCATGCTGCGCATTCACATTATGCAGTTGGTGTATAACCTCAGCGATCCAGAAATGGAAGACTATCTTTATGAAGTTGAATCCATGCGCCGTTTTGCGCACTTAAGATTGTGCGAAAGCATTCCTGACGAGACAACCATTCTCAACTTTCGTCATTACATTGAAGCGCATAAATTTGGCAAAAAGATATTCGAGACGATTAACCATTACCTTGCCGATAAAGGATTGAGGTTGCGTGAAGGCACTATCGTCGATGCCACTATTATTGCTGCACCGACATCCACCAAAAATGCTGACGGTGAACGGGATCCAGAGATGCATCAGGTTAAAAAGGGCAATGAATGGCATCATGGAATGAAGATGCACATTGGTGTTGATGATGGACTTGGTTTAATTCATAGCATTGCCACTACGGCAGCTAATGAGCACGACATTACTCAAGCGGACAAATTGCTGCACGGTGATGAGCAGCGAGTGTGGGGAGATGCAGGTTATCTTGGTGTCGGCAAGCGCGAAGAACATAAGACTCGCGCTGTGGATTGGTTTATTGCTATGCGTCCTGGTAAGCGGGCAAAGTTGGCCAAATCAGATCCGCTGGCGCAAGCAGAAAAAATGAAAGCCAGTGTGCGCGCAAAAGTGGAGCATGCCTTTTTCTATATCAAGCGTGTATTTCACTACAGCAAAGTCCGCTATCGCGGGCTGGCGAAAAACACCAATCGTTTGTATGTGTTAGCGGGTTTAGCAAACCTGTTACGCATGAAATCTTGCCTGCTGCCCTAGGGGCAGTCCGCCTGTAATTTGCCAAAACGGCAAATTACAGGCGGAAAAATGAAAATCGACGGGAAATTACTGCAGAAATTTTGAGAAATTGTGTTTTGTGTTGTGTGCTTTTTAAAAGAGGTAATTTCTCAGAGATTCCCTAGAATTTGTTTAGGGAACCTATGACGGCGGGTTTGCCAGTAGCCAACACAAACTGGCAGGCGGCTTCTACTTTGGGGCTATGCCGCGAATCGCGCGTTGTGTTGGTTTTCCCCAATCGACAAATGCGGCTGGCCGCGCCACAGCAAAGCATTTCCACCCAAGGCGATTAAAGCACTCATCGTCTTTCCCTAAACATCAACCAGTTATCCCTAGCCACCAATTAATATAAAAACGTTTTTCAGATTCACTATTCGGTGAGAGTTTCAGCATCAAATACGGGAGCATTTTTTACTTGCTGCTGCGTCTTATCCGTGTAAATTTTTGAATTAGACCAACTTACTTCTTTAATGGATTGCGGTGCAATTAACACCTGATGACCCAACCACCAATTACTTGTATTAATAATCAATTGTTTAATTTCCCAGGTGTCGGCATCCATTAGCATGTCATCTATATGACCTAAATCACCGTCTGTTGCCTCGAGATGATAACCCCTCACCACAGTACTGCTGCGTAGATGATGGTCTAGACCACGATTTCGGACAGCATCAATTTCTTCAGCCATATCCGATGTATTAAGGCCATTGTCTGGTTGGGGCGCCACACTGGCATAACCAGGTGCAATCATGTAAGGGCTAGAATAACCACCCCAAAAACCTGAATTCCCCCAGTACAATGGATAGCCATAGTAAGCCAAGTAATCCACTTCATGCTGCCGGGAAACGGGTTTTTGGGTATCAATATCGGGGCTATTTTTAACTTGTTCTTTAGAGATAGAGACAGTTAGCATTTTGTCGTCGCGATGAATGTGTTTAACTGAAATAGGTGAAAGTAATATTTTTTTGCTAAAGAGCCAAGAACCCGTTTCAACTACTAAATATCGAACCACCCACTGACGGTCATCGAAATAAAATTCTTTTACTTCACCTATATCACCATCAGCAGCGCGCACCGAAAACCCTTCCAAATCTTTCAATAAATGCAACATGATAAATTCACTCGTTAGGTGGAAATAAAATAACAAAAACGACTAATAAAAAATAATTGTCGAGTTAATGCACTATATAGCTACTGTAAAAAGAAATGCGCTTTTCTTCAGTTCGGTATCGCACCGAGCGAATAATAACAATGTTATATCCTTATTTAGTTAGCAAACATTTAAGGTGAATAACATGTCGCATATTGAACATCTAGAACTATCAGCACATCGCGGCGATATCATTAATGATGTAAATGATCTTATTGAAAAGTATCAAGAGATTTTGGGCTGGGATGTACCTGATATAGATGAAGGCCTGACAAACGCGCTGATTTTAAATGAAGTGCGCAAAGCGCTGGATAGCATGCAAGCTGAATTGGAACAAAAACATCAGGCATCCAAACACATCGCCTGACTACTTGTATCCATGGCTCAAACGTCATCTTCCGGCAGGCGCTCTATTCAGCGTCTTTGCAGCAACAAATCGAATATATAAAACTCCTATAGTTGCAGACAATAACGATGAAAATAGAATTGCTGATTTTGCATCATGAAGGTGTGCTGCCTGAAATTCAAAACCCAAAGTCGCGATAAATGTGGACATAGTAAAACCTATTCCCGCTATAAATGAGATGCCAATTACATACTGAAGGTTTACGCCTTCAGGTAACCGGCCCATTTTATAGCGCAGCCCCAACCAGCACGCCCCGGATATTCCGATGAATTTCCCCAGCACTAGCCCTAGCATAATGCCCAAACCTATTGGGTGCTGAATACTCTCGGCCAGTGACGGCAAGCTAAAAGGAACGCCGGCATTAACTAACACAAATAAAGGTAAAATTAAGAGCGCCACGGGTAACTCCAGCGCATCTTCCCAGCGCCGCAAAGGTGTGCTGGCACGTTCTGCGAAATTCCGAATCTCTAGCACCTGTTCGTGATCGGAACGGCTGCCAAGAACATCGATAGATTTCGGTTGGTCCCGAATTGAATTGATAATTTCCTTCGCGCCACCGAGTAAATGTTCCGCGCCCCCCTTTGGCCGCGCAGGTACCGTTAGCGCAATCGCGACGCCAGCAAATGTGGGATGGACACCGGACTTGAGCATCAGCCACCACGTAGTCACACCAACAACAATATAAAAATAAGATTGCCGCACACCGGCATAATTACCCAATGCCAATAACGCAATACATGCAAAAGCACTGAATAGATAAATTAAAGATAATGCCTGGGTATAAAATATTGCGATAACCAATATAGCGCCAACATCATCCACGATAGCGAGGCCGACAAGAAACGCCAGCAAACTACTGGGGATATGTTTTCTTACAATACTGAGTACACCCAGCGCAAAAGCTGTATCGGTCGCCATTGGGATACCCCAACCGACCTGCGAATCAAGTGACCAATTGAATAATAAATAAATTGCCGCCGGGAAAACCATTCCACCAATAGCACAGAGAATTAACATGCGTCGGTTTAGCGGCTGAGCAAGATCGCCAGCCAGCACTTCACGTTTTATTTCAAGCCCAAGCAGAAAGAAAAATATAACCATTAAGCCATCATTGATAATGTGCTTGAGCGAGACCGTTAAATAGATATCACCCAACACAACGCCGATGGGCAAATGAGTCAGATTTTGATAAACAACAGAATAATTGGAATTAGCCCACCACAAAGCACTCAGTGTCGCTAATAAAAGAAACCAACTGGCTGTTGTCTGTGCACGAATAAAACCTGAAAAAGGATGATGTATAGTTGCAAGGCCCCGCTGCAATACGTTAGACGATCTGTCAGTATCCATGTCGACCTTGCTGAAGGTGAAGCATTTTTTCATCTTCACGCCCGAGCACTTTTGAAGCGTCGTAATGAGGTGATTTTTTAACTTGTGCTTGCGGCATATCAATGTAAATTTTGGAGTCGGGCCAACTGACTCCTTTAATCCATTCAGGCGAAATCAATACCAAATGCCCTACCCACCAGTTGCTGGTATTAATAATCAAATAACGTATCGCCCAGCTTTCGCTATCAATTAACATACTTTCCAAATGCCCTACCTCACCATCAGTTGCTTCGAGGTGATACCCACATACTTCACTATCACTACGCAGATGGTGCTTATCGGCGCTGTTATGCGGCGCAACATAGGGCACATTGGCGTCGGCAACAATGGAAGATGTTGGTTTAAGCTGTTGCTCAGTGGCCAGAAGATAAGGGCTGGGATAACCGCCCCAAAGGCCGGTATCACCCCAGTAAAGTGGATAACCGTAGTAACCCAAATAATCGAGTTCGTGTTGTCGCGAAACAGGTTTCTGTGTATCGATACTCGGGCTGCCTCTAACTTGAGACTTGGATATTGCAACACTCAGTTCGCGCTTCTCCCAATCAACCTGTGTGATCGCAATTGGCGATAGCAATACTTTTTGGCTCAGCATCCAAACACCCGTTTCAACCACTAAATAACGCACGGTCCAATGCGTATCATCAAAATAAATTTCTTTGATTTCTCCGATATTGCCATCCGTTGCATGGATAGCGAAGCCTTTTAAATCTTTTAGATTATGCAGCATAATAAAATCACTCTTGGAGAAATACGGAGCACAGCAATGAACGAACTATTTTTCAATAAAAATAATTATTGATTATGACCCTATATTTAGACGTGCTCTGTTCGGTACCGCGCAGAGCAGGATTTATAACTATTAATTGCAACGCATAAACCAGTCGATCTTAAAGAAATAATTTTTATATCCCACTTAAATTCTTCGCTTTTTTCTTTCGTTAAAATTTATGTAACCTTTTATCGAATTTAGGCGTAGTCTGTACGCTATCTGACATAGCCCACAACCCTATGCGTGAGCTTTTTTGGAAAAAAAAACCATTGTTCCCAAAGGAGAAGGATTAGATGCCTATCACACGAACACTAAAAACCCAGCAAAATCTGTTACTTGCCGCGTTACCGACCTATATTCAAGCCAGATTACTGCCCAATTTAGAATTGGTTCCTTTGCCGCTGGGCGAAGTGTTATATGAGTCAGGCGACACTTTACGCTACGTTTATTTTCCTACCGATTGCATTATCTCGCTGCTCTATGTGATGGAGAACGGCGCCTCAGCGGAAATTTCTGTCGTGGGTAAAGAGGGGATGGTGGGTATAGCACTATTTATGGGAGGAGAAAGCACACCGAGCCGAGCCATAGTGCAGAGCGGTGGTTATGCTTATCGATTACTTGGACAACGCTTTAAAGAAGAATTTGATCGCCACAGCGAAATGTTAATGCTGTTGTTGCGTTATACGCAGTCGCTCATTACCCAGGTAGCACAAACTGCTGCATGTAATCGTCACCATTCCATTGATCAACAACTATGTCGCTGGCTATTATTGTCCCTTGATCGCCTGCCCAGCAATCGTTTAACCATGACACAAGAGCTGATCTCAAATATGCTCGGTGTACGTCGTGAGGGCGTTACTGAGGCAGCAGGAAAATTACAACGGCTGGGTGTCATTGATTATTCGCGCGGACAAATTACCGTTTTGAATCGCCCACTGTTAGAGGAATTAAGCTGTGTATGTTACGCAGTAGTAAAAAAAGAAACTGATCGTTTATTATCAAATAACCCTGCTCTTGATACCGCTAATAACGCACCACTACTAACAAAAAGATCGCACTTGCCTCCGTGCGCATAGTGATACATATACCTTGTACCACCATGCTTATCATCATCCCTGCTTCATCCTGACAATTAATCCCTCATTGCGCGCCGATGAAAATACATGACCTAGTGTTTGAGACCTTAATTAACCAGCTCTTTTGCTTGCACGGTTTTTACCCCGCGTATATTTTGCGCCAACTCAATCGCTAATGCGCGCTCAACGCCTGTATCTAATTTACCGCTCAATGTGACAACTCCCGCACGGGTGCTAACGGCGATGTCGGAGCCCGCCACGCTGCGGGAATACAGAAAGGTTGATTTTACTTTTGTTGTAATCCAAGCATCAGAAATGTTATCGCCAATCTCATAAGTAGAGGCTTTCGCCATGCCGCTCATTCCTGGCGTTTTAGTAATGGCAATATTGTTGGTGACAGACTTAACACCGTGAGTGCCCGAAGCTAAACGGCTCGCCATCTCGCTTGCCTCTTTCGATCGCGCACTTCCAGAGAGCACAACCTTACCCCCAGTAGTTTTAACATCGATGGTTTTACCCTCTGTTGATTTGCTCCAGACCAGCTTGGATTTAATCGCTGCACTTATTGATACATCATCAATAATGTCGCCGTAACTGCGGTCAGTGGAAATGGGTTTGTAATCTGCCTGTACTTGAATTTGATTGTCAACATCATCAATGCCAGCAACACCAAGCGCAATTTGTTTAGCCAAATCACTATTTACATCCTCCTCTACCATACCGGTAAGCGTTGCTTTACCATTTTTCACCGAAACCTTGAGATCATTCGCCCGCAAAAAAGGGCTGAGCGCATAAGTTGTCCAAATCTGAGCCTCTTGACGCGCATCTATAATTTCTTGTGACGGCGCAGCAAAGCAGTAACCGCTAGTCGCTGAAAGCAAAACAAAAGCACTAAAAATTAACATGGTTTTACGCAAAAATATAAACATGGCGCTCTCCGTGGATAACGAAAATAATAATATTCCCGAGATGACGCTTGATCATCACGGCGAAAACAGATGAATTTATAAAGGGATGCTTGACATTGATTAGCAGCAATTGCGCTCGGTAAGAAATTTTTTGACTTGTTTATCTGCATCCTGCTGCGTAATAGCATACCGTTCTTTCACCAACCCGCTGAGCTTTTCAACCTGACCTTCAGATTGCAGTATTTCATCATCCGTTAACTTTCCCCACAACACTTTCGCAGCACCTAGATGTTTTTGCCATTTTGCCTTTAGCTTAGCCATTTCAGGTGATGCTTGTTGTTGAACTTGCGGTTGAGACTGTTGCGACAATTGCTTTCCCTGATCGCCTTGTTGGTTTAATCTTTTATTATCCTTTTGTTCTTGTTGCTGCTGTTGCCTATCTAGCTTTTGTTGCTTATCCGTAGCCGATTGTAATTTATTGTCTGTGTATTTGTTGGCAGAACTATTGGTAGAGTTATTTTTTGAGTTTAATCCATCAAATCTGTTCATAAAAACCTCTGAATAATGCCTCTAGTTCATGAATTTACAAACTAGTCAGCGCCCCGCTAAACCTTACAGAATAAAAGTTAATGATATTGTTAATGGTGTATTAAGGAACGTGAATTAGATTACCGCATTCCACATTTTCGCTCCGTGCGATATCGAACTCATAGAGGAGATACCTTAGCTGATAATTAACTTGTCTATCGCTGCGGGCGGAAAATCATTTAACCAATCAGCTAATTCATCTGCATGGGACTCTTCCATTGCCAAAATCTCTTTGAGCAATCGCGTTGTTGTGGGATCATCGTCCGCCAAATAATGGATAAGATCACGATAGCTATCTATTGCAATTCGTTCAGCAATTAAGTTTTCTTTGATCATTTCAATCAATGAAGGGGCTGCCGTAAATTCAACATGACTGCGATCACCTAAACCATCGGGGGAAAAATCTGGCACTCCACCCAATTGAACAATACGAGCCGCGATCATATCGGCATGCATTAATTCTTCGCCAGCGTGTATCAAAAATTCTTTGGCAACTCCTTTTGCGGGAAGACCACGCGCCATAAAATGATGAGAACGATACCGCAATACGCAGACAAGCTCCGTTGCAAGCGCCTCGTTAAGATAATAGAGCACTTCCGATAAATTGGCCGAATAGCCCGCAGTGACAGCGCCTTGCTGCAAATTATGAATTGCCAGATCGCGTAGATCTTGATTGTGATTAGAACGAGGATTATTTTTCATTGCATACTCCAAGACATTAGTATTTATCTTGAATACTTACGATGCACCTCGTCGGTACGTCAACGAACACTAAACAACTAAATATAAATATTTCCTGCTATTAAAATACTTTTAATTATTACTGCGGCTATGCGCCCTATCGAACTGAACCAATTTTTATTAACAGCCACACTCCAATAGCGGAATAGCACAGCACCTGTTTTGCGAATTTAATAATATATTCCTTGTGCCAAGGATTCTAACAATGCTATCCCAAGCCCCCCTGATATTGAACAAACTTTTGGAAACATTACCCATTCACTTGCGCAATCGACTTCAACATTCTTGCGAATCAGTCAATCTGAAATTTGGCAGCATTCTGTGCGAACCCGAACGCCCGTTAAAATATGTATACTTTCCCCTGACAGGTTTTATCTCATTAGTGGCGGTAGTTGAGGGACATCCCCCCTTGGAAATGGGTTTGATCGGCAACGAAGGGATGCTAGGGGCAACCTTGTCGCTGGGCATTTCCAATGCGCCGATGCGTGCACTGGTACAAGGCTCTGGAACCGCATTACGCATGAAAGCCAAACATTTACATCAGGAGTTAATAGCATCGCCCGAACTGGGGAAGATACTGAATCGCTATGTATATGTGTTGCTGGCACAAATGACAAAAATGACAGCCTGCATTCATTTTCACGAAGTCGAACCGCGCTTGGCGCGCTGGTTATTGATGACGCATGATCGCACGCAAGGTGAACAATTACATTTAACGCAGGATTTTCTCGCCAATATGCTTGGTGTGAGACGCAGCAGCGTGACAGTGGCGGCGGGTAATTTACAAGAACGGAAATTAATCCACTACAGTCGCGGTGAAATCATTATTCTTGACCGAAAAGGATTGGAGGGTGCGGCATGCATTTGTTATCAGACAATGTTACAAGATTATAAAAATGTACTTTCCTAAGCCTGGCTTATGTTTGCCTTTGCGGAAACGTCTACCTCTTTAATTTTCATACCGGAATTAAAAAATTGATAATTATTTCGCCCGCAAACTTTAGCCCGATACATAGCTACATCCGCATGATTAAAAATTGTTGCAACATCCTGACCATCATCGGGATATATGCTGATACCTATACTCAGCGTAATGGTCAGTAAATGGCCATTAATAATATGTGGGTCAGAAAATGCCGAAATTAATTTTTCAGCAACTTGGATAGCATCCAAGCAATGCTCTATAGCAGTTAATAAAATGACAAATTCATCACCGCCTTGGCGACATAATGTGTCGGTATTACGCACCAGATGTTTTAACCGGTTGGCTATAGATTGCAATAACTGATCACCCGTCGCATGACCAAGTGAATCATTAATATGTTTAAAATTATCTACATCAATAAAAAATAAAGCCACTCGCTTTTTATTGCGCTTCGCCATGCCCAGTGCTTGTGTTACACGCTCCGTTAAAAGCGCGCGATTGGGCAAACCAGTCAATACATCATGTTGTGCAAGATAGGTCATTTTTTCAGTCAATGCGCGCGAACCACTCGCATCATGGAAAACTATCACCGCCCCAATAACACTTGAGTCGCGATTATGAATGGGCGCTATAGAATCCCCAATCGGTAATTCCGCACCGTTACGTTGAATTAAAACACTATTTGTGGTTAATTTTGTTGCCCGATTTTCTTTGAGCGCTTGTTTAATAGGGTGGATCGCCTGCTTGCGTGTCACTGAATCGATAACATTAAATACCTTTGTTAAAGGCAGGCCAACCGCATCATGTAATAGCCACCCCGTCATTAATTCTGCCTTATGATTGAGGTAACTTACCTGCCCCATCAAGTTGACCGTTAATACGCCATCACCAATGGAGTTGAGTGTTACCATTGCGCGCTCCTGTTGTTCAAACAGTGCATTTTCAGTAATACGTAGAATTACCTCAATGGCTTTTCGATCACCTATATCCTCAACAATCTGGACATAACCCTGCACATGCTGATCGTTATTGCCATCGCAAATTGTTGCTCCGTTTAGGCGCGTCCAAACAATGCTACCATCCTTACGTACAAGTCGAACCTCCGCTACAAAAGGCCGTTGCGTATCGATTGCATTGGCCCACTCAGAAATTGCACGCTGTCGATCTTTCGAATGAATTACGCGAGCCCAATGAGACCCCAGGGTCTCTTGTAATGTTTGCCCGGAAATCTTTTGATAGGCCGCATTTGCATATGTGCAACTCCCCTCCAGATCTGACACAAAGATCCCCAAGGGTGATGCATCACTCATCGAACGAAAGTGGTTTTCAAAATTACTTTCCTTACTCATTGGTTACCACGCATGTCGTTTCCACAAGCGCCGGATCGACGGCTATATGGGGGCAAGCAAAGTATGCGCGTTGACCACAAGCAGCTCTGTACGCTAATGAACACAGCACTGCAATAAAGTTGCTGTATGTACGCTTTCGCAGGGACGAAAAAATAGACACACAGCAAACTTCGATTGTATTTATTTGACAGCAACGACGAACGTCACCTGGCGTTTACTGATACAACGCCAACCATTTAACGAAAGAAGGAAGGCACCGGAGGCACACAATCATGATTGAAAACTTTTGGTTCGCTTTTCTTATCTTTGGCTCAACAGCAACTGCGTCTGCCTTTGGCGCAGCAGGAATGTTGCAATTTATAATATTCGTAACCGTGTCGGCATTAACGGTCCGCGCACTGAAACTGCGTCGATACAATTCCAATCTAAATAGATATTGACGGTATTACTTCGCTAATATCTCTGCTGTTTCGCACTAAAGGCTTCAGTTGATGCCCCCTACAGACTCAAATCTTCCTGTATAAAATAACCCCCAGCTGATTATTCGTCAGACTACTAAAATATCGCCTCTGCCAAAGAAGCCTCCCCCATGCCATAGCAGCAAATGAATCGCATCACCTTTAATTCAGCACACGTTGGGTAAGCCTGTACCAGCGAGACTGTGGGATAATGCCTGATTCACATTTGTATGAAGTTATTGGTGAATACCCTGCAACAGTGACGAATCAGGATTCATCACGTCACATACAGGCCACACAAACCAAAAATATCTATTTAAAATCAAATACTTAAAAGAAATTTTCGCAATGAATACAATTCAACCTATTGACCAGCACACCCCTATGATGCAGCAGTACCTCCGCATTAAAGCCCAGCATAAAGACGAGATTGTGTTTTATCGCATGGGGGATTTTTACGAGCTGTTTTTTGATGATGCCAAGCGTGCCTCGGAGATTCTGGATATCACCCTGACCGCGCGGGGCAAGTCCAATGGTGAACCCATTCCTATGGCGGGGATTCCCTTTCACTCGGCGGATGGTTACCTCGCCAAATTGGTTAAAGAAGGCATTTCCGTTGCTGTGTGCGAGCAAGTGGGCGACCCGGCGACCAGCAAGGGGCCGGTTGAACGCAAGGTGATGCGCATAGTGACACCGGGAACGGTGAGCGATGAAGCGCTGCTGGATTCGCGCCGCGATAATTTATTGGTGGCAGTGCATCAAGCGGGTGAGACATTTGGTATTGCTTCGCTGGATATGGCCAGTGGTCGCTTTTTAGTGCTGGAAGTGGAAGGTTTGGAATCGGCGCTCGGTGAACTGCAGCGTTTGAGTCCGGCCGAGTTATTAATTAGCGATCACATCACCACTCCCGCACTGGTGGAGAATCGCAAAGGTTTGCGCCGTCGCGGCCCCTGGGAATTTGATTTGGAAACGGCCGAGCGGTTATTGATCCAGCAATTTAATACCAAAGACTTAGCCGGCTTTGGTTGCGACCATTTAAAAACCGCGCTCTGCGCCGCCGGTTGTTTATTGAGTTACGCGCGCGAAACCCAGCGCACCGCCCTGCCCCATGTGCGCAGCCTTGCCCATGAAAATCGCGATGAAGCGGTGATTATGGATGCAGCCACACGCCGCAATTTGGAATTGGATATCAACTTAACCGGTGGCGATGAGCACACTTTATTTTCTGTATTAAATCGCGCTGCGACCAGTATGGGCAGCCGTTTATTGCGCCGCTGGTTAAATCGCCCATTGCGCGATTTGGATTTACTCATCGGCAGACAAGATGCCATCGCCGAGTTACAACACAACTACGCCTTTGAAATTTTTAATGGCATTTTAAAACGCGTTGGCGATATGGAGCGCATTCTCGGCCGTTTGGCATTGCGCTCGGCGCGTCCGCGCGATTTATCGCGCTTGCTGATGTCGATTGGCACCTACCCAGAACTGCAAAATGAACTTGCGCAAAAACAATCGCCGCAGTTAAAAAATCTGGCGCAACACATTTCAACCTTTCCTGAATTAGTGGATTTGTTATCGCGCGCGATTATTGAAAATCCACCCGTGGTGATTCGCGACGGCGGCGTGATTGCCGAAGGTTACGATGCCGAGCTGGATGACCTGCGCAACATAAGTACTAACGCTGGCCAATACCTAATTGATTTGGAAACTCGCGAGCGCGAGCGCACCGGAATTCCCACCTTAAAAGTGGGTTACAACCGGGTGCACGGTTATTTTATTGAGCTGACCTCAGCGCAATCGGAAAAGGCACCGGCGGATTATATTCGTCGCCAAACCTTAAAAAATGCCGAGCGTTACATCACGCCGGAACTAAAAGAATTTGAAGATAAAGCACTCTCAGCCCAGAGCCGCGCGCTCGCGCGGGAAAAAGCGCTCTACGAAGAACTGATTGATATTTTGAATGTGCATTTAATTCCATTACAAGATTCTGCCGCAGCCGTTGCCGAACTGGATGTGCTCGCCACGCTCGCTGAACGCGCCGATGCGTTGGGTTTTTGCAAGCCGGAATTATCCTTACGCGCCGGTATTAATATTGTTGGCGGGCGCCACCCTGTGGTTGAGCAAGTGACATCGGCGCCCTTTGTTCCCAACGATCTGGAATTTAATCCCCAGCGCCATATGCTCATCATCACCGGTCCGAATATGGGCGGTAAATCGACCTATATGCGCCAGGCAGCATTAATTACGCTGCTCGCGCATATCGGCAGTTTTGTACCTGCGCAAGCTGCGCAAATTGGCATTGTGGATCGCATCTTTACGCGTATCGGCTCAGCCGATGATCTGGCCGGTGGCCGCTCTACCTTTATGGTGGAGATGACTGAAACCGCCAACATTTTGCACAATGCCACCGAGCGCAGCCTGGTGTTAATGGATGAAATCGGGCGCGGTACCAGTACCTTTGATGGCCTTTCACTCGCCTGGGCCTGCGCCAAACATCTGGCTGAAAATGTGCGCGCGTTTACCCTATTCGCGACCCATTATTTTGAAATTACTACCCTGCCTGAAACGGTGACGGGCATCGCCAACGTGCATTTGAATGCAACTGAGCACAAAGACAATATTGTGTTTCTGCATAAAGTGCAGGAAGGGCCAGCGAGTAAAAGTTACGGTTTGCAGGTAGCGAAACTGGCGGGCATTCCGGCGCAGGTGCTGGCGGAAGCGCAGCAGCAATTACACCTGCTGGAAAATGGCGAACATCCGCATTCGATTAAATCTGCAGCGGCACCAGCGTTAATGGCTAACCCAGCTCCCGTTTTAGATCCCGTAATTGCTGTGGCAACTGCACCTACAATCGACTCACCCACGCAATCCGGTTTGTTTGATGCACTGCCTAACCCAGTGTTGGATGCCATCAAAAAAATCAACCCTGACAACCTGACACCGCGGGAAGCCTTAGAGCAGTTGTATCGCCTAAAAGAGATTTATTCAAAAGGTAAGTGATATTTAAAAAGAACCATTCTCAACAATGACTTATCACAGGACAAACAGGTGTTTTTCTAAGGACTTTAACCGGTTAAAGCCTACCAAAATGGGTGTAGGCTGTTTAGAATGCGCGCTCTTGTTTTGGCGCTGCCCTAGTGATCTGCGCTGACTGTCGAATTTAGTTAATTGTGGGAGTCTCCTATGACTTTTGTAGTTGGGGAAAATTGCATCAAATGTAAGCACACAGACTGTGTGGAAGTCTGCCCGGTTGATTGCTTTTACGAAGGCCCCAATTTTTTGGTGATTCACCCGGACGAGTGTATTGACTGCGCCCTGTGCGAACCAGAATGCCCGGTAGGCGCTATTTTCTCGGAAGATGAACTGCCAGAAGATCAAGCCGTGTTCTTGGAGCTAAATGCCGAATTGGCACAGGTCTGGCCAAATATCACCGAAATTAAAGATTCGCCTGCAGACGCAGAAGAATGGGATGGTGTGCCAGGTAAGCTGCAGTACCTTGAGCGTTAATTGCGCAGCGACCAAACTCGCCGATATATCAAAAACCGTGCCCTGCACGGTTTTTTTTCGCCTGGCATTTGTCCCGCAATTAGCACGCAGAAATCCGCTACTGACCACTGGCTATTCAAAGGGCTGTGCTACACTCAGTTGTGTTTGGGTCAGACCATATCCACAAGCAGTAGTCATTTATCGCTCTCAAACGAAAAAACTACTCAAGCATCGATAACCAACACCACAATCAATAACGAGGAACAAGCTATGGGGACTAACGATAAGCCTTACAGCGAAAAGCGCGATTTTATCCGGATGAAAATTGGCGCACCTTTAAGTGCCAAACTGGCTGCCGCTGAAGACATTATTGAAGGGTTGTGTCTGGATTTGAGTGGTGGCGGCCTGCAAGTCGAAACCAAAAAGAGCCTTGCTGTGGGCACTGAAGCCGAGGTCGAAGTTTCCTCCGACCATGGCCATAACCCAACCTTAAAAGCGAAAACCAAAGTCGCGCGGGTATCGACCAATGAGGCGGGCGATTATGTGATTGGATTGGAGATTCTGCAAATCCTGCCCTAAGCCAACCCAATGCGACGACCCCATACAACAACGGCTACTTTGCAGTAGCCGTCTGGTTAAAACTCCTCGTCAAAATCCTCTTCACTAAAATCGTCCATACCGAACTCATCGGCCACTTCACCGTTGTTAATCAAGTACTCACGCCGCTGCAAATACACATCGCGCACAAATACATAGCGATCGCCGGTAATATTTTTCTCCAACTCCAGCAAACCTGCGCGAGTATCTAGCAAGGACAAAGCGCGTACAGTATTTTCAGTCGGCACGTGCTCGATATAAGCAGTGGGATTGGTGTAAAAATCGACTGGTTTACCAAAACCATCACGCAGCGTGCTGGGACCTAACAATGGCAGCACCAGATAAGGACCCTGCCCCACCCCCCATACCGCCAGTGTCTGACCAAAGTCTTCCGGGTCATCAGCGGGCAAATTCATATATTGAGCAACATCCAGCAAACCGCCAATCCCTATGGTGCTATTTACTAACAAACGGCCGGTATCGTGAGCGGCGCCTTTAAAGTCCCCTTGCAATACACCATTTAGAGCGTTGGGAACCTCCAAGACATTGTTGAAGATATTGCTTACACCGGCCTCCAAAGGGTCGGGCATAACAAACTTGTAGGTTTTCGCCAAGGGCTTTAGTGTCCAGCGATCAACTGCATCATTAAAGGTGAACATTGCACGATTAAACCCTTGCCACGGGTCGGAGTTCTGTTCGGTTTGCGCCAAGCTGACATAGGGCGCAGCAAAACCGAGCGATAGCAGAGCCACTAAAGGCTTAAGAATGGATTTCATATGATCCCTGTACGCAGTCAATATGCGATTAAAGCGCCCCCTATAACGATGCGCGCAAGAGCGGGCACTTTAGCGAATCGCCCCTGCCTGAACAACCCACTTTCAACTAATCAATGCCCCGCAGTTACAAATTGCAACAAATAACCAGACGCAATCTGCGTTAACCGCCTCTTTATTACATCGATTTTAAAGTACCAGCCCACAAGGTTTTGACACAAAACTGCCACATTATCGAAATAAATCTTTCATTAATCTGTCGTCTAAGTTTCACATTTGTCACCCAAGATAGCGCCACTAACGCAAAGCAAGAACGCGTTCACGATTTCCTTACCCCTCCTGTGAAACTGAGAAGAGAGTGTACTCATGAAACTGAAAAATCTTTTTGCATTGAATGTATTAGCTGCAACCTTGGCAGCTTGTGGTGGCGGCGATGTAAACCTGAACCCAAGCAATAGCATTACAGATTCAAATAACACCACTGTAAACAATCCCCCAACAACTACACCTGCGGTAAACCCTTGCGCACAATACGAGCAAGATGGTCAAAAATTGCAGGGCACCCAAGATGGCAAAAACTGTGTGTATAACACTTCATTTGCATCAAGCAACAAGCAACTTAAAGTAAGTTTGTTTATTCCAGAGTTGGCTGATGGCGGTGTACACATTTTCCAAGGCGCTTTGTTTATTGGTGAAGACGTCGACAGCAACGTAGCCGCAGCAGGCAAGCGCATTCCACAGGAAGGCGAAGGCGCTGTTTTGACAGTTGCTGCTGGCGCCAAGATCGCATTTGAACGCGGCGAAGATTATGTACGTATTGCGCGCGGTTCAAAAATTCTCGCTGAAGGCACCAAAGCCAAGCCAATTATTTTTTCTGGCGTAAAAGATCTGCGCGATAACGCCGCTACTATTGCTGATCGCGGTTTGTGGGGTGGCCTCCAAATTAACGGCAACGGTATCACTAACAAATGTACCGATACTCAACGTTTACCAACTGCCAACAACGTTCACGGTTGCCATATCACTTCAGAAGGTTTGCCTGGAACCTATGGTGGTGCTAACAACGCTGAAAGTTCAGGTACTCTGAAGTACGTAATCGTTAAACATGCCGGTTATAAAGTTGTTGAAGGTAACGAACTGAATGCAATCACACTTAACGGTGTAGGTTCAAAAACTATCATTGACTATGTTCAAGCCTACTCAGCGCAAGATGACGGTTTTGAGTGGTTCGGTGGTGCAGTAAGCGCTAAACACATTGTTGCCGTTGGCACATCGGATGACTCTTTTGACTTTACCGATGGTTATGTTGGAAACATTCAATTTGCACTCTCTGTTCACCCAACTGGTGTAGGTGGCAACCACTGTGTTGAAGCTGACAATACCGGCGCAGGCCGCCCAGACGACATTAAACCACTGACCAAGCTGCGCATATCCAATTTAACGTGTGTAACCAATAACGTAGCAAAAAATCAGGGCACCACCCCATCCCCAGACGGCGATTCGCTCGGGCTGTTGATTCGTGAAGGTTTCTTCATCGAGCTGTATAACAGTGTTGTTACCGCAAACACTTCCGGAATGGCATCAAAAAGCTTGCTGAACTTTAACGACGTAGATGGACCACAAACCATTCAGGGCGCGAATGCAGGCTGGAGCGTCGCAAAAAGCAACTTGTTTGCCGGCACTGCAGGTGTTAACGCTTCTAAAGTTGACCCATCAAATGGCGCATTCAGCACCGCCACTTGGTTAGCCTCGGGCCCAGGTAATGCTAACAATGTGGTTATTACTGCTGCTAATCAATTACCAGTAAATATTCTTAAAAATTTGGCGACCTCAGATAAAGCGTACATCACTCTTGCCAATATCACCGATGCCACCACTGCCGCTTTATCTATCCCGCTCACCGACGTTAGCAAATTGGCAGATGCATTCGATGCAGGTGCAGTACCTAAAGCTGGAACTAGCACCTTCTTCGTAAACCCAACCCATATTGGCGCGGCATCTGAAACCAATGACTGGGTATCTGGCTGGACTGTAGGCCTCTAATTGAGATTACACAGTTACTGATTGTTGTGATCCCCGAAAGAGGCGCCTCCGGGCGCCTCTTTCATAGAAGCTACCCCTATCGCCTGCTTATACAAGGTTTTTCACCATGCAAAGATTAAATACCAAGCGACGCCAGCTTTTTCTGGCCATCACCGCTGCTTCATTGGGTATTTGCCAAATCGCCTCTGCCCAAGAAAGCCAGACTATTGAAGTTCCTAAAGTTGAACTACTCCCGATTGAAGCTCCCGTAATCGAAGAAATGCTAGTAACTGGCCGCCAGCAAAGTGCCGCGCAATCCGTTGTAACTGAGCGATTGGAAGAAGCGTTCGCGGCAGACTTAATGAGCTCCGACCAAATTTCCCGCACCGGCGACTCAAACGTAGCCGTAGCGTTAACACGTGTTACTGGTGTGACCCTGCTTGACGGTAAATACGTTTATGTTCGCAGCTTGGGTGAGCGCTACTCCAGTACCACCTTAAATGGTGCGGCAGTCCCATCGCCAGAGTTAACACGCAACGTACTTCCACTGGATTTGATTCCCTCTTCTATCGTGGAATCACTCAAAGTACAAAAAGCCTACTCTCCCGAACTGGCAGCCAACTTTGGTGGCGGTGCGGTAGACATCCGCACCAAGGGTGTACCGAGCGAATTTCTTTTCAGTCTTTCACTTGGTTCAGGCATGAATACAGAGAGCGACGACGGCCTGACGCACGCCAGCCATGGCGAGACGCACAACATGCCAACGGAAATACGCAATGCACTGAATCTTTATCAGGGAAATCTCAGTGAGCAGCGCATAGGTGATTTTTACAAGCGCAGCAATCAATCTGTTTCGAATAGTGAACGCGATCTTTACGCGGCGCAAACAAACCGTGATTTATTACTTTCGTTAAATCGCGATGTTGAGATTTACCAAAAATCACTACCTGCGGATTACTCCGGCAGCCTCGCACTTGGCAATAGCTGGGATCTGAGCGATGACCTTACTTTCGGAGCAGTTATTAATTTTGGTCAAGACACCAAGTGGCGCAATAAAGACCAGGAACGTCATGACATAGGCTCACCGGAAGACCGGTTTTCCATAACTCAGCGCACCAGCGAAGAAACCCGTCAGATAATCTCAACCAATTTAGGCCTTGATTATCAGGATATGCACAAGCTGCAAGCGAGTGTTTATCACATCGAAAACATTCACGATGAAGCGCGTATCAAAACTGGATTCAATGGTAGTAACTACACCCTTGCTGAAGGTAGCGAATATGTATTTTATGAGACACGCTTGGAAAATCGCGAGCTGGAAGTTGGCCAATTAACCGGTGAACACAAGCTCGACCAATTGAATCGTAGCTGGCTGGACTCTATCGTTTTTGATTGGTTCTATTCGGATTCAACGGTGAAGACAGACGTTCCCAATCACGCAACAATATCGGGTGACAACACCGTTGATCCAGCTACCGGAGCGCTGATCAGCACCCAGTTATCACCGCGTGCCGCCATGGCCAGTTTTGAATTCCTCAATCTGGAAGACAACGTAATTAGCAACGGCTGGAATGCCAAAGTTCCATTGGTATTTGATCGCCTCGAACTCACCTTATCAGGTGGATTTAATTACAACGAAAAATCGCGCGAGTACTATGGCTACACCGCCAATATCGATGCGACTGGCAATCAAAGTGCGGTGCTTAGCGGCAACGTAAATGATGTTCTTAACAGCGACCGAATTGCCGATCTCAATAATAATTTTGAATTGAATGTGGGCGGAGGTTTCGGTACCGAGAGTTATGTGGCCGGACAAATTGTTGAAGGTGCCTATGGCATGTTCGACGCCAAGTGGGATGACACCTGGCGGTTTACCGGTGGCGCCCGCAAAGAAACCTTTAAGCAAGGATTATTGCCTGTAGATTTACTCGACTACACCGGTAACAGCATCGTCAAAATTATTGATGACATTAGCAACAATCCAGATCAGCGCTACGGCTTCTCTCATGATGACTGGTATCCTTCGCTCGCCATCACATATATGAACGAAGGCTTTATGAATACCGAAGCCTTTCAAATTCGTTTGAGTGCGAGCGAAACGGTTGTGCGCCCTGACCTGCGCGAAATGTCCGATGTGGTTTACATCGATACAGAACTTGGCATGAAAGTAAAAGGAAATTCACGCTTACAGTTTTCAGAACTGACGCACTATGACCTACGCGCAGAATGGTTTTTCGACAGCGGCAATAACTTTACTGCAACCCTCTTCTATAAAGATATTGCCAATCCTATTGAAAGCACGCGCCTGCCTGGTTCAGACGATGACGTAATTCTTACGTTTGAAAACTCACTGAGCGGTGAAATATACGGCTTGGAATTAGAAGTATTACGAGACTTGGGAGCTGGTTTCTTCGCCTCGTCCAATCTGACTCTAAGCGAATCAGAAATTGTCTCCCCGGAGGGCGTAGGTTATGCAAACCCGGTACGCCCGATGACCGGTCAATCGGAATATGTGCTTAACGCGCAATTAGGGTTTGACTCCGACGATGGCAAGCATAGTGCGTCACTGGTATACAACCTATTTGGTGAGCGCTTATTTTTTGCCTCTCGCCTGCTCGGAACAAACCAAGATGCGTATGAACAACCATTTAACTCGCTGGATTTAACTTACTCTTGGTACGCGACCGACAATGTCACCACCAAAATCAAACTCGGCAACATTCTCAATGAAGAGCGAGTTTTTGAACAAGTTAACTCGAATGGTGTAAATGTAGATATTTTAAAACAACAAGTAGGAACCAGCTTCAGCCTAGACGTGAAATACACCTACTAACACAACAGAGCCAACTTCAAGGAAGACGATACAGCTCTGTCAAAAATTAAGCGTTCAAGCCACCTTCGGGTGGCTTTTTTGTGCGCACCTCCAATCAGTCACACGCACCAAATAAAACAAAAATAATAATTACTGCACAAAAAAGACATGGCTTGGAAATAAAAATCGATAAATAACCAAAATTTTTATATTTTCGCTGTTTAAAGCAAAAATTGTCACAAACTATTCACATTGATGTGCTAAGCCGAGTGCTAATCTAACAATGAAGCCGGAAGTCAATGCTCCACAAGGGTGCAGATTGCCGTTTAATGATTCACGAGGAACACACTATGACTAAAAATATCCTTAAAAAAGCCATTCGCTCTCTGTTAATAGTAGCGGCAATCACCCCAATTGCGAGCTATGCCACCGCCTATACACCGGCAAAATTCGGCAACGCGGTAGAAACACTGGGAAAACAAATCACCCTACCCACTTCATTTGGTGAGGGCGTAAAAACCATTGCGGTTTATTGCCAGGCAGATGTAATGACCACGGGCAACATTAACAGCGTTAACTGTTACGAAAATAGCCCGTTAGTGTCTATGCAAAATGTTACTGAATCTGCTCTCAAATCAGCGACTTTTGAGCCCGCAACTATCGACGGCAAAGCCGTTCCGGTCAGAATGCAAATGCGTGTTGTCTACTCACTTGGCGGCACTCAGGCGCCAATTGTTTTGCTGCCAAATTTAGGCACTCTACAAGCACAATACGGTACACATTATTTTGCGCCGCAAGAACGTTTAGACACCAATGACTGGTATGCAAATTACACCGGCAAAGAGCGCGGCGATGGCAAATTATTTTTCGCTGAAGGCAAGATGACCCGTGTAATGGCTAACGTTGAAGCTAACGGAAAAGTAGAAACCGTAAGTACTCTCGAAGCCGCGCTACGCAAAAAAGCAGACGCGGACAGCATTGAAAGCTCACTGAAAAAATCAAAGTTTATTCCTGGTTTTGTACAAGATAAACCTACCGCCATGCATTATATTGCCGTAGTGAATTATCAAAAATAACTGAACTGTTTTCTGGTAAACAAAAAAGGCCACATTATTTGTGGCCTTTTTTATTAAAATCCTTTCTGACAAAAATGTTAATTATCGCATTCAAACTGTAAGCTCAATTCAATTCTACCCATTGCCAAACTGCGATAATACTCTCCTATTACGGCAAAACCTTTACCGCATCGCTCTAAGGCTTTGGGCAACAACTGCGTACGTGCAAGCGGTACATTCGCCCACTGATCCACTTCAACACTCAAGGTGAAATAATGGCTGTCACTTTTTTGTACCTTAGCCAGCGCCGGCTGAGCCTTTCCAGTGGGATTTTTTTCTGCACTACCGGTTTCGAGCACCGCTCCCTCTTCACCTTTTTTAAAGGCTTTTTGCAAAAACCCATTCAACCCTTTGTCGCTGTAATCGCAATCTTGTTGATTGACATTCATTGAGTCAGCAGCATCGACTGCTGGGTCACAATCATCTTTTGCCGATACAGAAATTGCAGCCATCAAACCCAGCATCATAATTATTGAACGCTTCATCATTTTCTCCCTTCAATTATAGGGGCATAATCATTAGAAAAAATTCAACTTAAAACAACAAAGGGTGCCGAAGCACCCTTTGTTTATTTAAACCCGTTCACTTAGTGAATTAGAATTTAAAATCGATACCAACACCAACATAGGTATCGTCACGCTCAGCCGCTAATGCCAACTCATTTTCTACACTAGTTACGTAAGAGTACAAAGTGGCAGCTTTAGTCATTTTGTAATCCAGACCAATGCTAGCACTTTCGCCGTCAGCCATTTTCACGTCAGATTGACCGTATTGGCCTTTCAATGCCCACTTGTCATTCAGATTCCACAAGGCAGAAACAAAAGCGCCATCTTCATCAGCACCAGTGTTGTCATTTTCATATTGCTCAGCCAATACACCTAATTGTACTGGGCCAAATACAACACGTGCTACTGCACGAACCAAGTCAACACCTTCTGCTTCAACATCTTGATCAACAGCAACTGCTGCATAAAAAGCAGGAGTGTTGTAAGCAACAGAAACAGAAACGCCATTATCAACACCGTCAGCTTCTTTAGTTACATAGGCAACGGAAGAAGTGAACGCACCCCATGAAGCAGGTGTTACGTACTGAACGATATTACTTGCGCGAATTTCACCTTTGAAAATCTGATTGATATCACCTTCCAAATCATTGAACAAGTCAACTTTCTCTTGTGCAACCTTGGTGGGAGTATCGAAATGGCCGCCCATAATGGTACCGGCAGAACCTTGCAAACCGATAAAGATATTACGTTGACCAAAAGTTTGGCTGCCGTTGGTACCATCATCCACTTCGGTTTGGTATTCAAATTGGTAAATCACTTTCAAACTGGAATTTACTTCCTCACTGCCTTTCAAACCAATGCGAGAAGCATTGCTCACCAATTCTACTTTGCTGCCAGAAACTTCTTCGTCAGCATTTTGTAAAGAAACATTCGCTTTACCGTAAACAGTTACATCAGCGAATGCTGCTGCAGGCAACAGTGAAGCAATAACCAAAGCCAATAATGATTTTTTCATGGAGTCGTCTCCTGGATGTGTGTTTTAAGTGTTCAGTTCCTGGACACCGGGGGATCAGGTCTTATTGAAATCGTGATACTTGTGTTTCAGTAGTATTGCCATTATGTGACCGAAAGATTACAAAATTATGACAAGACACTAAGTATCGGCGGGTGATTATATAAAGAAAAAACAGAGAGTTTTGTGATTAAACGTGGTTTTAGATCAAATTCAGTAAATTTTTGCACTAATTTTGCGCTTTTGGTAATCAAAACATCATATATGAACAATTAGACGACTCAATAAAGCACAATATTTAGTCAAAGTGACTGACTACTCCAGAAGAATAAAATGATTTGATTAAGGTTTGAGCATCACTTGCCAGTTCATCATATGAACGCTGCTGTAATTCATCGGCGATTAGGCGCAGGGTTTCATCCAATGATAACGAGTGAGATTGCAGCAAGGCCAAGAGCCGTTGGCTTAGCGGATTAGCCTGAATAAAACAGACCTTATCGGCACGGTTGCGATAAACCACAAGTTGCGTTGGTGTAACGGTTTGAGGCTGAAAATTAGGGGAGACTTTATGTACCGGAAACTGATAGCTCAAATTGGCGACTAAAGGGGAAATGCGAGGTCTGGCCAGCATAAGATCATCAGGCAAGTTACCTGCATCAGGAATTATTTCTTCGCTGACATCAAGCGCCAACTCAATCCATTCGTAGTGCGCAAGCTCCAGCAAAAATGGCGGATCGCCCTCACGCAAACCGCGCTCCTGCGCCAGATATTGTAAAAACTCTTCACTAATTTCCAAAAAATACGGTGTCTGGCACTGATGGTGATGAATAAAATCCCGCATCATTACATGCCATTGTTGATCCTTCAGTATTGAGCGCAATACCGGAAATACAGTCGCAATTAAACTTTCAATATTGTTATAAATCAACTCGCGATAAATCCCCATACGCCGATCTTCTATATCAGCAGGTGCAGGATAGATTGCAGGCTCACGCAAGTGTTTGGCAAAGATCATTTGGGTTTGCTGAAAACTTTTCATCTTGTTACCGATAAAAATTTCTGCTGGCGCTGCTTTACCTCACCCAATTCATCCATTAATTCAGGTAACGGAGGAATATTAAAATCCCGTTCCAACAAGGTAGGCTTCACTCCAAACAACTCATAGGATTTCTCCAGCAATTGCCACACCGGGGAAATTACCGGCGCACCGTGAGTATCAACACGCAAATCTTCCGCCTCTTTGTAGTGACCAGCGATATGGATATAGGCAGTTCGCTCACCGGGTAAACTGGCAAGAAATTCATAGGGGTCATACTGATGATTGATGCTATTGACGTAAATGTTATTAACGTCGAGCAACAGCGCACAATCCGCTTTTTTGATCACGGCATTAATAAATTCGCTTTCGCTCATTTCTTGTTGCGGGGCGCAATAATAAGAAGAGTTTTCCATCGCAATGCGCTGGCCAAGAATATCCTGTGCGCGCTGAATACGCTCTGCAACATAATCTACCGCCTCTTCCGTAAAAGGAATTGGCAATAGATCGTACAGCTGACCTTGATCACTGCAATAGCTTAAATGTTCACTGTAATAGCGAATTCCGTGCTCACGCATCAACTGTTTAATCGCCAACAACAACTCAGTATTTAACGGCGCTGGCGAACCAATGGATAAGGACAAACCATGACAAACAAATGGAAATCGTTCAGTGTAAGCGCGAAATTTTTTACCGAGGCGACCACCAATATTAATCCAATTTTCTGGTGCCACTTCCATAAAATGAATATCGTCTGGTGTGGATTGCTCAAAGGTATTGAGCAGTGTGCGGCGCAGACCTAAACCTGCGCCGCTGACTGCAGCGGTATAATCACCAGCGGTAAACTGAATAGTCATTATTCAGCTTTTTTCTCTTCTTTTTTATCTGCACCACATTTGCCTTCACCGCACTTACCTTCACCTGCGGCTTTTTTATCGGCACCACACTTGCCTTCGCCGCACTTGCCTTCACCTTCGGCTTTTTTATCCGCGCCACATTTTGCTTCACCACACTTGTGCTCACCTTCGGCTTTTTTGTCGGCACCGCATTTGGCTTCACCACACTTATGCTCGCCGTCGGTTTTTGCAGCATCATTTTCTGCCAAGGTATAACCTGCATTCAATGAGGTAGCAGCGAAGCCAACATCTGCAGCAGATGCTAAAGGGGCCAAAGCAGCCGATGCAACAACAGCAGCACCAAACAATGCAGACATAGAAGAAATTTTGTTATTCATAGTAATTAACTCCAGTGGATTAGGTGTCGTTAGGGCTTGCAAGCCCGTGAAAAACTAACATAGCCAAAGCAGCAGAGCCAGTGATTACCCTCACTTTTCGAAAAAGGTAAACAGCATCCAGCCAAATGGTAACAGGTAGATGCCGCAACACCGGTTTTGTTACACTGGCTATACACTTTTTAACTTTGCGCCTCCTGCATTGCCTGTTCCCATTGTTTGTCTAGGCGTTTATCAGATACCGTAACTTGGGTTTTCAACGTTTGTGCAAAAAGGGAAATGCGCAGCTCTTCAATCCACCAGCGGTAATCCAGTAAAGCGTTATTTTGCGCTAAGCGATAGTCGCCCTCCTTCGCTAGATAGTCCACCAAACGCTGCCAATGTGGCGCAACTTCCGCCAGTTGCAGTTTATCTTTTTGCGGATTGAGCGCCGCTTTTTCCAAACGCTGCTGAATACCACGCATATATTTAGGGTATTGCTGCAACCATTGCGCAGGGGTTTTATACACCAAGCCCGGGTAAAACAATTGCGTGAGCTGTTGATTAATATCACTAATAGTAAAAGCCAACATAAGCATATTTTTTTGCTGCTTAAGTTGTTTTTTGATATCCACCAATAACTTCAAGCTCGTCACCAGGTGATTGGCCAGCTCTTGTGCATAGGCAATTAATTTATCTTTTATCAGATTAACCCGCTCATCAAACACAGCTTGCGTACGCGGCAAATTGTGCTGTTCGGGCAGTGCTAGCTGTTTGATCGCCGCCATAATTAAATCATTGGCGACTTGTTCGCGGTTACCAATGCCTGCCAACGTCAATGCGACCTCTTGCCCTTTTAATAATTCTTTTTGCAAATACTTTACTGTTTGCGCCAGCGATAAAGACACCAACCGCGCAAGCCCGCGCTGGGTTGCATCCAGCGCCTGCATAGGATTGTCCAACACCTGCAATGCCACTGAAGTCTGTTTATCAACCAGTGCCGGATAGGCGCGAATACTAATACCGCCACGCGGTAATTGAATGGCTTGCGGCAGCTCGGCAAAATCCCACGCGGTAATACCTTCGCGCTCAATATTGGTTGCAGCTGATTGGATATTTTGTTGCACGCGCTCGCGATATTTTTCGCGCAGCGGCGTTAAATCGCGACCGCTGGCAATAATTTTTCCTTTGTCATCTACCACATGGATATTAAATCGGTAGTAATCATCCACGTTGGTTTCAAGCCAGGCTTCTTTTGGGACATCGATACCGGTCAAGCGTTTTAATTGCAGCCCCAAGGCTTCCGTTAAGGGTTTATTATCTGGCGCCAGGGTCGCGAGAATTTTATCCACCACATCCGGTACAGGAACAAAATGTTTGCGCAAATTTTTAGGCAGCGATTTAATCAAGCCAATACATTTTTCACGCAACATGCCGGGCACTAACCATTCCAGGCGCTGTTCTGGCACCTGATGCAATACGCTCATCGGAACGTGAATGCTCACACCATCAAACGCGTGATTGGGTTCAAAATGGTAGCTGAGCGGAAACACCATGCCGCGCCACTCCAATTCATTGGGAAATTGCGCCTGGGTAATATCGCCAGCGCCATGGCGCATTAGGGTTTCGCGGGTGAGAAATAATAATTTGGGATTGTCTTTCTCGATTTTTTTTCGCCAAGCCTCAAACCCGGCCAGATTGAATATATTGTCTGGAATGCGCTCATCGTAAAAATCAAAAATGACTTGCTCATCCACCACAATATCGCGGCGGCGAGCTTTGGATTCCAAATCTTCCAGTTCAGTTAACAATTGTTGTTGATGCGCAAAAAAATCTGTCGCAGGATTTTTATTAGGCAAACTTTTGCGTTTTGGATGCTGGTCATACTGGCCTTCCACCAGCGCAGCGCGAATAAATACCTGGCGGCACTGTGCAGGGTCTATATGGCTGTAGCTGACCGATTTTTTTTCAACAATGGTCAAACCATAAAGGGTGATTTTTTCAAACACCATTACCTGCCCGCTGCGGCTATCGTAATGGGGCTCAAAATGTTGGCGTTTCACCAAATGTTCGGCGGCTTCAATCACCCACTCGGGTTCTATTTTGGCAACGGTATGGGCGAATAATTTAGAGGTTTCAATCAGCTCCGCCGCCATAATCCACTTGGGTGTTTTTTTAGCGAGCGATGAACCAGGAAAGATTGAAAATTTGCGATTACGTGCGCCTGAGTATTCACGCTCTTCGTGATTAAATCCCAAGTTACCTAACAATCCCGTCAATAAAGCTTTGTGAATAGACTCATAATTGGCTGGCTCGCTATTCACGCGAATACCCAAGTCTTTCACCGCCACACACAGTTGGTGATGCACATCGCGCCACTCGCGCAAGCGTAAATAGGATAAAAATTCTTTTTTGCAGAGCTTGCGCAATTGGTTTTGCGTGAGCGCCTGCCGTTGGGTTTCAAAATAATCCCACAGGTTTACAAAACCGACAAAGTCCGTGTGCTCTGCCCAAAAACGGCGATGACTCTGGTCAGCTGCTTGCTGTTTTTCAACCGGTCGCTCGCGCGGATCTTGCACTGAAAGCGCACTGGAGATAATTAATAACTCGCGTACACAGCCGTGCTCCTGCGCCGAGAGCAACATGCGCGCAAGCCGTGGATCAAGCGGCAATTTGCTCAGCTGCTGTCCGACTGGGGTCAATTGATTTTTACTATTTACCGCGTGTAACTCTTCCAACAATTTAAAACCATCGCTAATCAAGCGATGATCGGGCGCATCAATAAAGGGGAATTTATGTATGTCACCCATACGCAGTTGCAGCATTTGCAAAATAACTGCCGCGAGGTTGGTACGCAGGATTTCTGCATCGGTAAAGGCCGGGCGCGAATTAAAATCCTCTTCACTATACAAGCGAATACAAATCCCTTCTGCCACACGACCACAGCGGCCCTTACGCTGATTTGCACTGGCTTGGGATACGGGTTCAATCGGCAAACGCTGTACTTTAGTGCGATAGGAATAGCGGCTAATACGCGCAAAACCCGGGTCGATCACATAGCGAATGCCCGGTACGGTAATTGAGGTTTCAGCTACGTTGGTCGCCAATACAATGCGCCGCCCCGTATGTGGCGCAAATACTTTTTGCTGCTCCGCCAAACTCAGCCGCGCATAAAACGGAATCACTTCCATATGCGCAAATTGTGCTTTACGTAATGCTTCTGCAGCCTCGCGAATTTCACGTTCACCGCTTAAAAAAATGAGAATGTCGCCGCCGCGTGCGCCGGAACCGGTTTTTTCGTGCAGCTCAATTTCATGTACTGCATCGACAATCGCGGCGTACTGATCGGGTTCATTTTCATTATCATCGCTGTTTTCAAATTCATACAGTGGGCGATACCAGACCTCCACTGGATAAGTGCGACCGGAAACTTCAACAATCGGCGCATTATTAAAATGCTGTGAAAAGCGCTCAAGGTCGATAGTTGCGGAGGTAATAATTAATTTTAAATCTGGGCGCTTGTTTAACAGTTGCTTTAAATAGCCGAGCAAAAAATCAATATTCAAACTGCGCTCATGGGCTTCGTCGATAATGAGCGTATCGTATTTATTCAAGAAGGGATCGTGTTGAATTTCAGCCAGCAAGATACCATCGGTCATCACTTTGATGAGGGTGTTCTCGTTGGACTGATCGCTAAAACGAACTTGATAACCGACCTTTTCACCGAGCGGCGTTTTCAATTCTTCGGCAATGCGATTGGCCACCGTATTAGCGGCGATACGACGCGGCTGG
>CAXAVL010000010.1:0-37859 GCA_963971905.1 uncultured Cellvibrio sp. | reverse complement strand
CCCTACACGACGCTCTTCCGATCTTAAAACAGGCGAAGAAGAAAGCGCGGCGTCCGGTGCAACAGCAGAAGAGCAATCGAAAACAACCGATGCTGACAGCGCAATTGTTGATGAAACAAAAGCGCCGGTTTTGAGCAAAGACGGTAAACGCACCATTCCCTATGAAGTGCTGGAAACCGCAAGACAGCGGGCAACAGCTGCAGCAGAAGAGGCGAACTCACTGCGCGCAAAAGTAGCGGAATACGAAGGCAAAAATCAGCAGGTAAATAAGTTCCTGAAAGCGAAAGGCATTGACCCCGAGTCAATTACTGATGAGCAAGTCGAGTCTCTTTCTGCTGAAGAAATGCAGCAGCTCGAAGAAATTGATCCGCTTATTGGTAAGGCCGTTCGTTTGCTGAATGAAAACCTGAGTCGCACGCAACCTGCACCAGCCGCTCCAGCTCAAACGGGCAACCCGGTAATGGATGCAATTGCTGCTAACACCGATCTGAATAGCTGGAAAGCCAGCGACCCGGACCGCTGGGATTTTGCCGTTAGTGTCGATGAAAAGCTCAAAGCCGATCCAAAGTTCCAATCACTCCCCCTAAACGAACGCTTCGCCGAGGCCGCCCGCAGAACGCGCATTGCGTTTGGCGACGAACAGGCTGAGCCGCAAAAACAAACAGAGACAACTGCCGAGATTGCTGCAAAGAAAGTCGCTGCAGCAACCGCTCAAGCAGTTCCTCGATCCCTTTCAAGTATTGGCGTAACGCCGACTTCCGAGCGCCCCCTCGCTGAGCAACTGGCTGACTTGTCTGCGTCAGAATTAACTGCGCGCATGGCGACCATGACTCAATCGCAAATCGAGGAAGTGCTCGGAGCAATTGGATAATTCTCCGAGGTAATCATGACTGTAATTAAATCTGGCAGCCCGGCTGCTAACAAACTGTTTGGTGCTGGCCTTTTTACTCAAACCACTCGCACCAATACTTTCACCAACCTGTTAACCGATGCGGCCCCCAAGTCGGTTGATAAAAACAAGGTTGATCCAAGCACCCAAACTGCACCTGGTGCGCCCATTATTCGCGTTAGCGACTTGAGCAAAACCAAAGGCGATGAAGTGACCATGGATCTGTTCCATGAGCTGAAAGGTCGCCCGACTATGGGTGATAAAAAGCTCGCCGGTCGCGCTGAAAGCATTACGTCCTCGCAATTCACTGCGAAGATCAATCAAGGTCGTCACTTGGTTGATTCTGGCGGCAAGATGACGCAACAACGTACCGTGCAGGACCTGGTGCGTGTTGCCAACTCAATGCTGTCTCCGTACTACATGAAGCTGTCGGATGAAATTACTCACATTCATTTGGCTGGCGCGCGCGGTACTGACACTAGCGGCTGGCTGACTCCGCTTGCAAGTGATGAAGAGTTTGCTGATATTTTGGTAAACCCAGTCACTCCACCTACGTTTGATCGCCATTTTTATGGTGGTGACGCAACAAGCCTGAGTGATCTGGATTCAACCGATAAGTTCAGCCTTCGTGACGTTGATCGCATTCGTTTGCGTCTCGATGAAATGGCCAACCCCATTCAGCCGATCAGATTCAAAGATGATCCAATGAGTGAGGACAATCCTTTCTTTGTCTTGTACGTAACGCCTCGCCAATGGTTTGACTTCAATCAAACTACTGAGGCTGCAACGCTTCGCACCCTGCAATCAAATGCGATTGCGCGCGGCAACTACTTTAAGAATCCAATCTTCACAGGCGATGCGTTGCTGTGGAATAACATTCTTATTCGCAAGTCTCGTCGTCCAGTGACTTTTGCTGCTAGCACTAGCGTTTCTGTTTGCACCAATTCAGAGACTGCAGCAACAACCAATGTGACAACCACCGTCGCGGTTGATCGCGCAATTTTGTTGGGTGCTCAGGCGCTGGCTGATATGTACGGCATGAGCGGTAGCTCTGCAAACGGCGGTCACCACTTCTCGATGAACACCGAGAAAACCGACCACGGCAATGCAATGGAGCACTCAATCTGCTGGATGAACGGCAAGGCGAAAATCCGCTTCAAAGGCGTTAATGGTTATGTGAGTGACCACGGCGTAATGGTGCTCGACACCGCGCGCTCGTAATCCAATCCTGAAATAAAAATCGCCCTGCATTCGCGGGGCGTTTTCGTTTCTGAATTCCAATTTTTTAGAGGGTAACCTTCATGGCTACTATTAAGGCTTCAAAATTAAACCGCGCGCCGATGAATTCAGCGCAAGGCGATGCTTGTTTTTTCACTTCATCTGTAGTGCTCGCCGCTGCAGCCATTGCTGACGTTGTTGAGTTCGCTCAACTTCCTGCAGGGTGCGAAGTTATCGATGTTCAGCTTGTGAATGATGCGCTCGGTGCGTCGGTCACTTTGAATGCAGGCTATCGCTACGTTGATTCAACCGTTGGTGCTGCTGCTCCTGCTGCGTTCCAAGCGGCTGCTTCAAAATCATCTGCTGGCAAAACCCCTGGCGCGTTCCATCCCGTTATTTTTAACGACGCAATCGTTATCACCTCAACTGTTGCCGGTGCTGCCGCAACAGGCAAGGTGACCGCGATCATCACTTACCGCTTCATCGGCACGATGTAAGCAATCCCCTTCATGGCAAAAAAGGGAATTCAACTGCTTTCCCCGGTGTAATAGCCGGGGCATTTTCTTTAAGAGGCTTACATCATGTTCCAACCACAAACGATAGACATTGTTTATGTTGGCAGTAAAAAGTTTAAACCCGATAACGTGTGCGGCACTGGAACTGTTTGGTTTGGTTACGGTGATGTGCAAAAAGTTGAGCGCAAGCACGCGCCTAAATTCATGGCTCACCCTGATGTTTGGATGATCGCTGATGAGTTTAAAAAATTAAATCCTGATGCGGATTCTCAAAAATTAACTGACTCGACTGATGGTCTTGGCGGTGACGCTGGATCTGTCGATGTTGACGGCGGTGCGTCTGGTGATGCCGGTTCTGTCGGTTCCGCAGAAACTGCAGGCCTTTCAGATGCGGCAAAAGTTGCCCCAGTTGCTGACGAAAACAAAGATGACGAGAACAGCACCAGCGGCAAAAAAGGTGACGAGCTGTCAGTAGTCAAAGGCGCAATCCTGTCGCTTGAGCAAGGAAATCCAAAGCACTTCAGTACCACCAATGGTGTGCCTGTTGTTTCTGCTGTGCGTAGTGCTGCTGGTGATGAAAATATCACTGCCGCTGATGTGCGCGCCGCTTGGGCTGAGCTTAACGGAAAGGCTGAATAACAATGGCAAAGGTGCAGGCAATAGCTGCCGTTGTCGTCGCTACGCTGCGTGATGCTGATGCGGATAGTTGGACCGCTAGCGAAATTCATAGCGCTATCAATGAGGCGGAAAAGGTGATTGTTAATTATCGCCCTGATGCCAGCGCGATTGATTATGAATTGCCGTGCGCGGAAGGGATAAAGCAGTCATTGCCTGCCAATGCCAATCGCTTGCTCGATGTGAAGTTTAATGTGGGCGCCGCCTCTGCACCTGGGCGATCTGTTCACAGAAAAGCGGTGGTTGATCTGGATTCGATTAACCCAAATTGGCGCAGCGCGTCGGCCAATGCGGTTATTCGTGAGTTTGTTTACGATGATCGAGAGCCGCTTTTCTTTTACGTTTACCCTCCTGCAGCTAATGGGGCAAAGCTGCAGATTTCATACAGCGGCATTCCTCCTGCATACGGAACTGTTGATGCAAACACCGCAACGCTGGTAAGCGACTTATACGAGCCCGCAATTATCGAATGGGCACTGTATCGGTTGTTCGGATTCGATGTAGAAAACAGCGTGAACATGGCTCGCTCGCAGCAGCACCTGTCCAATTTCGCCAATATGCTTGGCGTTAAATTACAAAACGAGCCGCGATTCTCGCCGCGCAACCGGGAGAATAAAGCGTAATGCAGCCGCACAGAACTACCAGCGACCTCGACAACCTGATTGATGAAATTCAATTCGAGATGCCCGAGGCCGCTTACGACGCAATTGTTTTGCATCTTCGCCGCTCGATCATTAAATTCTGCGAGGACAGCCACTACTGGCAGGAAGATATTGGGCCAGTGCGAGTTGTTTCGGTAAGCAATTCGTACGACTTACCGCTATCACGCAGTATTGCGCTTGTGGGAGTGATGAGCGTATCTACTGCCGATAAAGTGTTTGAGCGCTGCGAAACTGACGATGTTAAATATCGCTTTTGGCAAGACTCACCGTTTTCTATTCTGCTTTATCCGAACGATGAATTCATCGGGCAGGATTTATCAATTGCTGCCGCACTAAAGCCCACCATTCAGGGTGACGCATTCAAGGTTAGTGAAAGCTTGGTCGAGCAATACCGCGATGCATTAATCGCTGGCGCCAAAGCTGCGCTTTACAAAACCCCACGCAAGCCATGGACTGATTTAAATCAGGCTCAAATAAACGATTCTATTTTCGATGCTATCGCAAGCGATGCGCTGCGGCATGTTGCTCGCGGTCATTTGCGTGTACCTGATCGCACACCCAATAAAGTGCGGGAGTTTTATTGATGCCCATTCAGACAAGAACGATTACCGCAACAATCAGTGATTTTGATGGCGTGGTGCTTGAAGGTGCGCGTGTCATTATTAAATTGGTTGGGCTTGGTAATGAGCCTGCTGGTGCTGTTTCGCCCGGAACCAAAGAGGCGCTAACCGATGAAAACGGTGTTGCTACATTTGTGCTGTGGGAAAACCGCCAAGATTATTCTGATACCTATTACGAAATTTCAAGCTATCACCCGGTAACTGGGCAAGCCATTCACCAGCGCGAACAGTTTTTAGTTTTCGATTCGGATGCTGACGTAAAAGATTTAATTGGATTGCAGCTTGCCGGTGTTGATGCAACTCAGGCGCTATTGAACCAGGTTGCACAAGATCGGGCTGCCGCTGGCGCTCATGCCGCTGCTGCTCTTGTGTCGAAAAATGCTGCTGCTGCATCTGCAACAGGCGCTGCAACATCTGCAACCACTGCGACAACACAGGCTGGCATTTCGACCACAAAGGCTGGCGAGGCGAGCACAAGCGCTGCGGCAGCGTCCAGCTCGGAAGTCAACGCGGGAGCGCAGGCCGGAATTGCAACAGGTGCTGCAACAACTGCAACAACTCAGGCCGGAATAGCAACGACTCAAGCTACCGCCTCCGCTGCATCTGCAACAAGCTCTGCAGGCTCCGCAACAACCGCAACGACTCAGGCTGGCATAGCTACTACCAAGGCGGGAGAGGCGTCAACCTCCGCTGCTAATGCTGCAACGTCCGCAGCTACCGCGACCACGCAAGCCGGAACGGCAACCACTCAAGCGGGTATCGCCACCACAAAAGCGGGTGAAGCATCCGCTTCGGCGGCGCAGGTAGTTATTGATCTTGCCGCAGCGGTCGCAGCAAAAAATCTAGCGGAAAAGTGGGCGTCCGAAGTAGAGGACACACCTGTAACTGGCAGCCTTTATTCCGCTTATCACTGGGCGAAAAAAGCCGAAGACCTTGTTGCCGGTGCAACTGAAGGTGCGATTGTTACGATCAACGGGCAGACCGGGCCATCGGTAACGCTTACGCCTGCAATGATAGGGGCAGCAACCACTGCGGAAGGTAGTTTGGCTGCATCAGCCGTACAGCCTGCATATTTGACTTCAACTCTTTCCGATTACGTCACCACGACGAGCCTATCGACCACGCTTGTCGATTACTACACGAAAACAGAAATGGATTCGGCGCTTGACGGCAAAGCATCGGACGCGCAGGGCGATCTTGCAGATACCGCGCTCCAGCCTGGAGCAATTGAGGCTAGTGCATACATTGAAGAAATCCGATTATTGGCTTTAGGGGCTTACGCGCTATGACCGATTTAACAATTTATCAGGCGGAGGTACAGGAGCGCGCTGACGCACTTACCGGCGCCTCCACGAACAAAGAGGTGGAAGAGGTAAGCATTGCTGCGCGCGTTGTTGAACTAGCGGGTGGTGTGATTGATAGGACTGTTTTAGATGTGCAATCACAGCGAATTGCGGATGAGGTTACGGGTGCAACTTCAAATTCCGAGCTGATTGTTATCGGCGCGTCACTTCCTCGCGAACCCGCTGCCGCACCATCAAGCGTAGAGGTTGGCTCCTATGTGGCTGGATTGTTTAAAGGCAATTCCAAATATCTTGCCTGTAATGGCGGCACCTATTTGCGGTCGGCTTATCCAGACCTAACAACTGAATCCCTGTCCTCGCTTTCGCAGCAGGTTAGTCCTGCAACAACCCTTCCAGTAAATGGCACTTTAAGCGTAAGTACCGATATATTCCCGAGCATTCACAAATTTAACGGAAAATTTTATCGGCTTGGCTCGGGATCCTCCAACACTTCGACTTGGACGATTGTGCCGATTCAGGTGTCCACGGATGGTATTAATTTTGTGCCGGTTGCGGTGCCTTCAATGGCGTCACCGATCACGTCAAGCTCTGGCACATTCCAGATGGATACCATGCTGGCGAATGGCACAACCCTTCTCGCTTTTGGGCGAATGTTGTGTAACGGATCAAATTACATTGTGCAATTGCGCAGCCAGGATGACGGCAAGACATGGATTTTCTCAACCGTAAGAACGGTTACCCAATCGTATAACACCCAGCTTGCCCCTGTATTGGCTGCAGCAATCGGCAATACAGTCATTGCCCATACGCGAGGCGAGCAGGCCAATACGGTTTATTACTCTATAAGCTTTGGTGGCTCATGGAGCACGCTATCTGACACTGATGTTGTAAATACGAAATATATCAATGGACTTGTCGAAGACGGCACTCGATTTATGGTTGGCTTTTCAGATGGCTCTAGCGCTTATACGGCGGCTGCAGATCCTAACGGCACAGCATGGACTGCAGTTGCGCCACCAAACGCAAATGCGCGCGGCGTGCTTGCGGTTGTGTCTGGCAAGTGGGTCATGGGTGGCACAAGTGGATATGTCGCAACTGCAACAACACCGGGAACATGGGTGGCTCAAGCTACATGCACCAGCGGAATGCCGTCATTCAATATCGATAGAATTTTAGTGAACGGAACGACCATTGGTTTTAGTGGCCTTGTCACTACGGGCGGGCAAGTATTTTACTGCGATGATGCAAGTACTTTATTGGCAGCCACTGCAGTGGTGGCGGATTCGGTGGCAAATAACCCAGCTAAATTAATTTTAGCTTCTGTTGCTGACGGCAATTTTTATCTCAGAGTATTAAACGAAAATATTATTCGCTCGGTGACATTGGCATCAGCCAGCTTTTCCCCTGTTCAAGCTATGCTCCAAGTTGCTTCGATCGCAAGCTTCGACACCGTCAATCACGGGATAGTAAAAAAATACGGAATTTACCTTGCGTCATTTGGCGGCGCTGGGCAAAACAAACGATTTATGTCTTCCGATATGCAGTTGTGGCGCACGGCGCCTGCTGCAATTGTGACTGGCTGTGGTGCCGTTGTTGATGCGGGTGACCGATTGCTGGCGCTGGATGATAATCAGGTGCTTTGGCAGTCAACAGATGGGTTGCTGTGGGACGCTACCGGGATAACTCGCCCCACACTTACAGGGTCGCCTTATTCTTATGCTGCCCGACTTTATGTCTGCGAAAACGGCTGGATTTACTATTATCGATTCGGGTCTGAGTTTGGCTATCAAGTATTTGTTTCGAAAAACGCTGCCGCAACGTGGACTGCTTTAAGCGGGTTTTCGCCAGCCGGGTCTAGTCCGTCGCCAACACTGCAGAATTCAGCTGTTTTCACGGCACTCAATGGAAAGATTTACTCGCTCACCGTTAATTACGCAACAACCGACTACCAATGGCGGCTTCAAGTCAGCTCTGATGGCATTGCATTTACTGCACTTAATAGCGGGAACATTAATAGCGCCTCATACGCACAAGAGAACGGGGTCGTTAGGGTTGACGGTGTTATTTACGCCTACGTTGGCTCAAGCACTTCGCCGGCGATATTTGTTGCATCTTACGACGATGGAGTTACGGCACCTATTGTCCCGTTTTCGTTTGTCCCTGCTGTTGTTGTATCGCTTGCGTCCACCACAAGTGACTGCTTATTCAATCGGCTTTCGGCTGATCCTATAATCTATAGAGCAGCAAATACTGGTGCAATTGTTCGGCTCACTGGCGCCTCCCTCACTGCGTCAGCAAGTTACGCGCTCGGCTCGTCCTCGCTTGTTTCTCCGCTGGTGTATTACGAAAGCGGCGCATTGAAGTGTGTTGCGCCGTCAGACAGTGCACGCGGTCCGCTTCTTTCAAATATGCCTGACAGCAACACCACATTCACGCTGCCCAGCATCGCCAATACTTGGTTGAGGGCTGCAGAATGATTTTGCATAGATACAGTGCAACCGGCCTTTTTGTTACTTCGATTGATGTGGCTGACGGGTCGCAGATTCCGCCGCTGTCAACGTTTCTTCAGCCTCCAGATTTGACGCCGGAAGAGTCGCCTTACGCGGTTTTTCGCAATGGCGTTTGGCATCTTGAATCTGTTCGACCAACCGAGGAAATACATTCGTCGCTTGATGCCAATGTGCAGATTCTGAAATCGTTTCAGGCAAAGGCTGCGCTCGCGGATGCAGGGCTTTATGAGCTAGTGCAGGCTGCAATCGACAGTCCCGGCACGCCTGTTAGAGCGAAACTTGCGTGGCAAGAGGGTGTTGATTTTCGGCGAGACAATCCAATTGTGGCACTAATTGCGCAGCAGGTCGGACTAACCGAATCGCAGATAGACGACCTGTTTATCGCTGGCTCTAAAATCTCGGCCGACACACTCTAAGGCATTCCAATGAATCAAGTGATCATGCCATTCGCCGGGATAATGCCGCGCGTCAGTGCGAGGCTATTGCCGAATCAAAACGCCCAGGTTGCTACCAATTGCAATTTTGATTCCGGACAACTCAATCCGTCAAAGCTGCCGCTCTCCACCGGTATTTCACTGGTGGCGAACACGAAAAGCATTTACTGGTTTAACCGCAAAGAAAACGCAGGCCTTGGCTTTTGGTTTCAGTGGAATGGTGACGTTAATGTGGTTCGCGGTCCAATTGCGAACGACACGAATTTGCGTACCTATTTTACAGGCGATGGCGCCCCGAAATTTACAACGGCATTGCTTGGGCAGTCTGGTGGTGGGCCATACCCTGGCATTACCCGAACGCTCGGGCTGCCTATCCCACCATCGTTTAATGCATCTGGATCAACCGGAACACCTGCGCCTGGTGTGCAAAAAATTGCAACGGCGTATGTGATTACCTACGTGAGCGAATTTGGCGAAGAGGGTCCACCAAGCGCCCCAACTGCAATTGTTGATAGATGGGATGGGGCAAGCGTTACCTTGTCATCAATTCCTGTCGCATCTGGAAATTTCATCATTGCATCAAAGCGAATTTACCGCCAAGAATTGAACGGTGTTTTCCAGTTTGTTGCGCAAGTTGCAGCGGCGACAACAGCTTACACTGATACATTAAAGTCAGAAGCATTGGGTGAGCCGGTGCCAAGCGAAACATGGGTTGCACCAAGCACCGAAATGATCGGGCTTACCGCGCTGCCAAACGGAATACTAATGGGCTGGTGGAAAAACACGCTGGCATTTTCTGAGCCTTATCAGCCGCACGCATGGCCGATTGAATACCGGCTTGCGCTGGATTACGACATTGTTGGCGCTGCTGTTTCCGCGTCTGGCGTGATCGTTACCACCACCGGGAAGCCGTATTTAATTGCTGGCTCTAGTCCGGCAAGTATGTCGCAGAATCCCATGGATGTTGTGCAGGCTTGTGTTGCTAAGCGTAGCGTTGTCGATATGGGTGAGTTTGTTATCTATGCCAGCGCTGACGGGCTTGTTGCGTGTGGCGGATTGCAGGCGCAACTAATCACTGAGGCGCACATCACTCCGGAGCAGTGGCGCTCCACATTTAATCCGTCAACGATTCACGCTTACCGCTGGAACGATCGATACCTTGGGCTTTATTCCGGTGGTTCGTTCAGCTTTCACCCAACAGAAGGTTTTCGGTTATTTACTGACAATTGCGACTGCGCGTTTTTGGATGATGAAACCGGATGTCTTTATGTGAAGCAGGGCACCGAGTTAAAAAAATGGGGGCAGGGCGCAATTGCCTCATACACATGGAAATCAAAAGATTTTACTACACCGCCAAGCGGCGTATTTGGTGCCATCAAGGTTGATGCGCAAGCCTACCCGATAACCTGTAAATTCTATACAGATGGCACACTTAGAAAAACCAAAACAGTTTCTTCAAAAAAACCGTTTCGAATCCCCACGCTAAAACGCTACCGCAGCTGCGAAATTGAATTGACTGGTAGTGCAGCAGTTAATAGCGTGCAGATTGCCTCCAGCATGAGCGAGATTGTATGACCAGCGCAAAAGGTTCATTGCCGCTCGGGATTGGGCTTGATCCGCAATCCCGAAAAGTTATTGAGCAAATTGTTGAGAAGGCAGACGTTAACGAAGGGTTGCGCGGTGATCCACTTGACCGCGGCATTAAGGTTCGCGACCTAATTGATTTGGGTTTGGCTAAAGCGCTTTCGAGAAATGCGCAGCGGTTAGTGAGCGGGGGAAACTTACAGCCAACCATCGAACCGCCAGACCTTGCTATTCCTCCTGTGCCGACTGGCTTTGAGGTGAGCGACGGCTTTGCGCACATCTTCTTGTCTTGGGATAACCCGCAGGATTTATATAAAAATCATTCGTACACAATTATTTTGCGCAGCACCTCCGCCAATATTGCGAGTGCATTAGAAATTGGGCAGGTCGCAACCGGCGCAATGTATGCCGACCTCGATGTGAGATACGGCACGACCTATTACTACTGGATTCGCTTTGTTAGTACGGCCGGAATATTCGGACCTTTCAATTCTAGCGTGGGCACTCCCGGTAAAATCAGCGAAGACCCCAAGGAATTGCTTGAGCGGCTTGAGGGAAAAATTACTAAGCTGGAGTTGAGCACAGATCTCAATGAATACGTTGATGGACTGGCGAGCCAATACGTTTTAAAAATTGGGCAGAACGGTGTTGTTGCTGGTTTTGGCTTGGCGTTCACTGGCCCCGAGTACGATCCCGAGAATCCTGATCACAGTATTGCCATTTTTAATGTGGACACCTTTGCCATTACACATCCGGATACAGGTGAGGGCAGCACTCTTGCTTTCGTGGTTGAAGGCGGAAAGGTGGTGATGGATGGTGCAAGCATTAAAAACGCCACCATAAAAACGGCAGCCATCCAGGATGCAGCGATCACTACTGCCAAAATTGTAGATGCGTCGATCATTACAGCCAAAATTCTGGATGCGGCAATTACTACCGCTAAAATTCAAGACGCATCCATCGTTAATGCCAAAATTCAAAATGCTGCTATCACTAGCGCCAAGATAGCTGACGCTTCTATCACCACCGCCAAAATAGTAGACGCTTCCATCGACACGCTAAAGGTTGCTGGCGAGGCAATTATCGCAAGGCGATTCGGGCAAGGCAGCTCTGGAACTATCGCCAATAGCACCACAGTAACTGTACTAACCATGCCATCAATCTCATTGCCCGCCGCTATTTCCGGCATCGTGATTGATATGTCATGCACGGTGAGTACATCGACCGGAAACTGCAATGTGTTTGTTGAACTTTACCGGAACGGGACAATGATAGGCGAGCGGCACGCTGGCGCCATTAATGATATGTCGATTTGTGTTAGCACAAAATTTTATGACCCAAGCCCTGGCACAAGCCCCGTTTACGCATTAAAGATGCGAGCCGGGCCAAACCCTGGGGGCGGCGGTGGCGGCGCTTACTTCTGCGGTACGCCAACCATGATCATTGACGCAGCAAAAAGGTAAGAATTTGAAACAGTATGTTGTGTACTTAATCGCGACCGGACAAATAAAATGGTTTTGGGTCACACCGGATGCCTCTATTGCTCCCGATGGCATGGCCTTGCTTGAGGTTGGTAGCGATGTGATTAGCAGTTGTGTCGATACGCATAAAGTAGTTGATGGCCAGCTGGTTCTGATTGAATAGCCATCGATAGTACGTTAAATTGTCATAATGAAGATTGCCATGTCTGGCGTGCATGAAATTACGCCTCGCTGACCCCTCGGCGATAAAATCCAAGGCTGCTGAAATAACCCGAATTGGCGCCAGCGTAAACGACCCAAACCTATACCGAAGAATCGAAGAGGCCTGCCTTAAAAAGCAGGCCTTTTTGTTTGTGTCGCAAGAATGTTTTGTGATTCTAAAGCCAACAGCTGGCCCCGGTGTTTTGGTGTGGATTGCGCAGACTTACAAGGCAGTTGATCGCCTTGGCTACCTTTACGAAATGGAGCGCTTTGCGCGTGACATTAGCGCAAAGCACCTGACCTTTTGGAGCAATCGAAAAGGCTTTTCAAAAATAATTCCTCAATATGGTTTCGTGGCCAAGCCTGCCGAATGGATGGGCTCACCAATAACCGTTTGGACTAAAAAACTATGAACGACATTTTCATTCACGGCGATCCGCTTGAGGATTTGCCGCGCTTTCGCTCGCTCCCAAAAAAGCTAAACGGTCACCGTGTTTTTTATAAGGGTGATGCGCCGAGCGTAAAGGAAACGAAGGAAGAGCAGGCGCTTGCTGAGGTTGCTCAAAAGAAATGGCAGTACTACCAAGATAATTATCGCCCGCTTGAAGATGAGTACATGAAGCAGGTTGATAACCTGGATTCAGAAGGTGCTTATGATTTTGCAGGCGGAACAGCTGCAAGCGCTACTACGGCTGCATTTGCTGGCGCACGCGAAAACATGGCAGAGGATATGCGCTCTGCCGGCGTAAATCCGAATTCAGGAAAATATAAATCCGGAATGGCTGGCCTTGCCGATGCAGAAGCTATGTCTTCGGCGGATGGTAAATCGCGCGCACTCACCAGCCAGCAAGATGAATATGTTAATGGTCTCTCAAATATTTCCGCAATTGGTCGCGGACAGGCAACGAACGCACAGGCCGGGCTTTCTGATTTGGCGCAGTCTGCAAATGCCAAGGCGGCGAACGATGCTGGCAACGCATGGAATAGCAAGGCGGCAACCGCCAGCGCAGCGGGAAGCCTGTTTGGTGCGGGCGCCCATGAGTACATGAAAGAGGACGGCAAATAATGGGTTTTTTCAGCGAAATAAAAAAAGTAGTAAAGGGTGTCGGCAAGGCTCCGCTCGACTTTGCTGCAAATCCAAAAGATGGCTTTTCGGCGGATGGGCTAGAAAAGCACGCCTCCGGCATGTTGCACGGAATTGATGTTTCCGACAAATACAAAAATGGTGTGTTGCGACCGCCAGAAGAAAGCAGCACTGATCCCACCAAATCCGGAAGCGCATCTGATCGTATGGGGCAGCTTATTCGTGCCGAGTGGGATGATTACGTTACTCGCTTTCAACCTTATGACCAGCGCGTTATTTCAATGGCCACTGGCGACGAAGATAATCTTGCCGCTGTTGGTCGTGCTCGCGCTGGCGTTGCAGGCTCTTTTGATGTTGCCCAGGGCACGCTGCAGCGCAACAAAGAGCGACTTGGTTTATCGGATGCTGCCGACGAGATTGCCGTTCAAAACCGAAACACCACCACTGCGCGCACATCATCCGAATTGAATGCGATAAACGGCACACGAATTCACGCACAAGACCGCGACTTATCCCTGATGGCTGGCGATGCCGCTGCGGGATTAAAAAGCGGCAGACTTTCAGGAGCATAAGCGATGAGTTACGGGCTAATTCAAGGCGGCAGAAATTTTAAAAGCGAGTCGATGCAAGGTCTGTCTGATGTTTCGAAATTGGAGCAACAACGGAAAATGACCAATGACTCGCTCAAGTCTGCAAAAAAAGCGAGTGAAGCATCCAGCATGGGGACTGGTGCGGTTACGGGCGCAATGATTGGGGCAAAGGTTGGTGCTGGAACTGCAGCTGCCGCAACTGCCGGAGGCGCCGCAGCTGGCACTGGAACTGGTGCAGCGGCTGGTGCAAAAGCGGGTGCTGCCGCTGGCCCATGGGGAATTGCTATCGGTGCGGGAATTGGCCTTCTTGCTGGCTATTTACTAAGTTAAGGGTTTTGGTATGGGCAGAAATGACGGATTGAGTTCGGCGAATTTCCTTGGCGGCGCAATGCAGGGTTACCAGTTTATGGCTGGCGTTGAGGACAATAAGCAGCGCAGAGAAGAACGCAAGCAAGTTGCCGGACTGCGCGATGCTGACGAGGCTCGCCGCGCCGAATCTCATGCGGCGCAAATGGATTCTATTGGTGAGCAGAAAAAATTAAATGCTCTTCGCTTTGACCAGATCAATGAAGAGCAGGCGCGCAAAATGAACACTGCGCTGGCCATGTCGCTTCAAAATGCGAAGGATATGCCGGAAGAATATCAGCAGATGATTGCCACGCACCCAAACTTAAATGCGCAGCGATTGCTGAGCGATGAAGCTGGGGCTCACTTAGGTACAATCGAAAAGGTGATTGCTGGCGAGATTGATTACCGCTCGCCAGAAGTTGCAGCGGCATTCGATTTTATGAATCCCGAGATTGGCTTGGGCGCAAAGGATGGTCGCAAAGTAAAAACGGCCAGACTATTCCCCGGTAAAACACCTGGCACTATTGCTGTTGGCTTGAATGTCGATGGCGATAGCTCGATTCGACCGCTTACCGAAAATCGCACCGCTGACGATAACGATCCGGTAAAAGAGGTTCCTTTGGAGCTGCTTATCCAGCGCGCTCAAACAATGAAGCAATACCGCTCAATGCTGCAGAGCGAACAGGGCAGGGAGTGGCTAATTAAAAACTACTTGCCGCAAGTTTCCGCAAAAGATCAGTCTGCAATTGCTTTCAATAACTCGCGCACAAACTACTACAACACCAAGGCGGAAAATGAAAAGTCTTCCGGTTCAGGTGGCGGTGGCGGCAAGCTTCCTGCTGATGCGCAGATGATTAATTTTTATAAAGGGCTTGGATACTCTGACGAAGATTCCATTGCTATGACTAACAACGCGGTTAGCTCTCCGGAGAAATTCGCTACTGCATACTCCAAGATGATTCTGGATTCATCAAAGGATGCAGACGGCAGACCAACGATTACACCTGAGCAGGCAATCAAGCAGTCGCTTAATATTTACAATCAAAACTTTAAGCCTCGCACTGCCAAAGCCGGGCAGGAAAAACCAAAAAGCGATGACAGTATCGTTAACGATTTGATGCGTGGAAATTCGCAGCAGGCGCAAGTTAAGGCTCCAATGCGCGCACCCATGCAAGCGCCCGCGCAAGCAATCGAATTCCTAAAAGCCAATCCAGATCAGGCTGAAAATTTCAAAGCCAAATACGGCTACCTTCCCGAGTAAATCCGCTTTCACATTTTAGGGTGATCCTTAATGTCCAATCCGTTCGATAAGTTCGATACGGCGCAAACTTCTGCGCCTAAAAATCCGTTTGACCAATTTGATAATACTGAGCCTGCCGACCGAATCGCGCAGGCTGACGATTACAATGCCGAGCTGAATCAGCGCATGGGGATTGCTGAAGATCAGCAGGCTTCGCCTGAGCAATCCGAGCGAGGCTTTGTAAATAACCTTGTTCGCGGTACCGGCGCTGCATTCACTCGCGTTGGTGGCGAAATCATTGAGGGCGCTGGTGCGCTTGCTGCTGCCAAGCCGAAAGGTGCCTATTACGGCGTTGCTCAGGGCGAATTGCCTATTGCCGAAAGAAATCCTTTTGCGCATGAACGCGAAATGACAGATGAGCAGTACCGTGCACAACAAGAAAAGGGCTATGCCGAAGCGCTGAAAATGTCGGATGCTTTGAAGTCCAAAGAATTTGGCTACGACAAAGATCGCAATTCGGTAGAAAAAACCAAGGAGTTGTTTGGCAAGGGGAATTGGCTTGCTGGAACCATGACCATTCCCGGAATGCTGACCGACCAGCTCGCGCAGTCAATCCCTTACATGCTCAGTGCACCGATGACAGCCGTTGCTATTGGGGGAAATACCACAAGAGAGCGGGTTAATAACACTAACGGCAAGCTGATGCCGGACGCTGAAGATAATGCAATCGGTATGGTTGTTGGTGCTGCCTCTGGTGTACTTGAGCGGATCATGCCACGCATGTTGCTTCGCCAGGGTGAGGCAATGTCTCAAGCCGAGGCGCGCGCGCTTGCTGACAGCGCAACGAAATACGCACTTAGAAAAATTGGCAAAGAAGCCGCGAAAGACGCATCGGTCGAGGCGCTAACCGAAGCTATTCAGTCTGGTGTTTTAGAATATGTGGGCCAGCGCTATGGCACCGACAAAGCAATGTCTTTGCAAGAGGCTGCAATGCAAGGCCTTGAAGGTGCATTGATTGGTGGCGGCATTGGTGGCGGGCTTGGTGCTGGCCGTGGCGCTATCGACGCAGTGGCTGGTATGCGTTCGCCTGAATCAGTTGATGATAACGGTATCGATCAACCCCTAAACGGCGAGGAAATTGGCGGCGGCATTGTGGATGATATGCCTGTAGACGCTACCGCTCAAACTGAAGTGCGTCAACTTGGCTACAACCCTGAGCGCATGGTGGTGATGCCTGATGGCACTACTGCTTGGGAATCTGAATTGCCAGCGCTTGCCGAGCAATCAGCAGCGGCGCAGCACCCAGGCTATGCCCGCATCACCGAAACGCCCGATCAGGTCGAGGCGTCGCTTGCTGAGCCGGTCGCCATCGATGATGAAATCAATTCCATGATGGCGGATTTGGATAATTACCGCGCTGAACGTGTTCGCCAAACCGTTCAGCCCGCAATGGAAAATCCCGCCATCACTGGTGTAAATCCGTTCGACCAGTTTGATGATGCTCCCGCTGCCGGTTTATTTGATGGTGTTCGCGAAATGCAGGCTGCCGAGACCAATGCAGCTCGCGAGCAAGAAGCAAGGCGCCGCGAATTAATGAATGCCAACTTCCAAGAAGATGAAGAGGGTGGATTATTTAGTGGTGTTCGCGCACTGGCAGAACAGTCTCGTTATGCACCTATTAAAAACGAAATTGACCCCGGCGAGATTGCTGATATTTACCCTGCGGATCCGGCAATGAATCGCCCGCGCAGTGAAAGTGAGCAGCGATTAAATGTTCCTATACCAAAAGGTTTTACAGACCAGCGATTAACGCGGCCGGAATATCGCACTCGCCTTGAGTATTTAGCTGCTGACTTGGTGAAGGGTGGCGGTGTCGGCTATGTGCGTGATGAAAATGACCGCATCACCGGGCGCACACCGTCAATTAATCCTGAGTGGTTCAAAGGTATTGGCGAAAATCCCGATACAGCGATGAGCGTCGAAGCAACTCAAGCTGCAATCCAAAAGGCACTTAATGGCGAGAAGCTGGGCGTGCGTCAAATGCGCGTGGTTGGCGCCGCCATGGATGCCATTACCGGTGAGCGTAGCAACTATGCGCGCGAACTACTGGCAATGCGCGAAACCGTTAGGGCTGACCGTCAAGCGGCATTTGAAAACTGGCAGCGTGCCACTAATGCGCCCATTGATGCAGAATTTACCGCAATTGTATCACCTAAAAATGTTGGCGAGGTTTATCAGGAGCAGGACTACACCGCCGAAAGCGCCATTGAAGACCGAGCTATTTCCGAGCTGGCCGACCAAGCCGGAATGATGGGTGCCGACTGGAAAGATATTGATAATGCACTCGAATTAAACGATATTGGTGCTCAGACTGAAGCACTAACCCAACTTATTTGGAATTTGCGCAATGAGCACAGAGCAGCCCCAAAGCAACAGCCAGAATCAACAGCAGCAGCCGGTGCGCAGAGCCGATCCGGAGAAGGTGCGCGCCCAACTGAAAGCATGGCAGGAGAAGCGCCCAACGCCTCGCAGTCAACCAGCCAAGCCGAACCAGTAAACGATATTGATACAGCCGCGAGTGAAGCGGCGCTATCCCCGCTAAACAATCTCCCCGAACCCACTGAAGCGCAGAAAGAAGCGGGCAATTACAAAAAGGCTCATGTAAAAATTCAGGGCTTTGATATTGCCATCGAAAATCCGCGCGGCTCCACTCGCTCCGGCACTGACTCAAAAGGCAACAAATGGGAAGTGAAAATGCACTCCCATTACGGCTACATCAAGCGCACAGAAGGTGCAGACGGCGAGCATGTTGACGTATTCATCGGACCAAACCCCGAGAGCGACAAAGTATTTATTGTTGACCAAATCAATCCCGATGGCAGCTTTGACGAACACAAGGTGCTGATTGGTTTTGACTCCAAGCTTCGTGCTCGCAGTGGTTACAAATCCAATTACTCGAACGGTTGGAAAGTCGGCCCCATCACCAGCATGAGCATGGATGAGTTTAAAGATTGGGTGAAAAATGGAGATACGAAAAAGCCGTTAGCACTAAACCAATCCGAGCGGGCGCTCGATATGGTGCCGACATCTGTGTCGGAACCAAAGCCCGATCAAGAGACGGTCAAGCAACCATCAAGCAAAGAGCCCCAGCCAAGCGCTGGGGTTTCTGTTTCTGAGAAATCAAAAGCTACCGAGGCGATTCAGGACTTGGGTGAAAAAATAGGTGGTGCACGAAAAGATAATGCGATCACCACAGCGAAGAAAAGCACTCGAAAGCTGGATGATTCTGATAAGCCTGCGTGGGCTCGCCGTTACATTACTGCACAAAATGTTGACCTTCCTGGTGTGCCGAATGCTGGCAAATGGACAGTTCTCGATAAACAGAAAAAGGACTTTCGCGGCGGCTATGCGCCCGCGGTGCGCAATTACTTCGACACCGAACAAGAAGCTGAAGCGGCAATTCCATTGATTGCCGTGTCGCGAAACCATAGTGTGCGCTCTGCAGGGAATGGAAAGTATGAAGTCTGGCGCACCGTTAATGACCGTAAGCGTGTGAAGGTTGTTGATTTGCAATTTGATAGTCGCGAAGAGGCTGCGCTTTATATGGCAGAGAATGCTGCGGAAATTATTGAGACAAGCACTACATTTGGTGAAGCAAATATTCCCGCACCGCCAGATCGCGAGCGAAAAGGCCCAGAGTACCGCAAGGGTAATGTTGAAGGGCGGGACTTTATGGATACATTTGGTTTTCGTGGTGTCGAGTTTGGAAACTGGAATAATCAGGATGATCGCCGGGCGCTGCTGAATGATGCCTATGACGGCCTTATGGATCTGGCTACGGCGTTAAATATCCCTCCCAAGGCGATTAGTCTTAATGGTGACCTCGCCCTTGCGTTTGGCGCGCGAGGGCAGGGTCTTAGCAGCGCCAAGGCTCACTACGAGCGACAAAAAGCGGTGATCAATCTAACAAAGGAAAATGGTGCGGGATCGCTGGCGCACGAATGGTTTCACGCACTTGATCACTATCTTGGGAGCCAAGATGGAAAGGCTTCGTCCGAATGGAAAATTGATGATGACGGAACCAGAAGCTTTAACACCAAAGGTCGTGAAGAGGACTATGCCAGCCATGGCTTTAAATACAGCAACTCTGGTGTGCGCGAAGTGGTTCGCGATGCTTACTCCAAGCTGATAAAAGCCCTGTTCAAAAAAGCCGAAACCTATGTTGAAGATACCCAGCGTGCCGATGAATTTACTGGTCGCGCCCGTAAGGATCTTGAATTTCGGATTAATGAATTGCGCACCGACCTGGCCGAACAAAAAGATCCGAAATACTGGAAGCGCAACAACAGGCCTGCAAGCACTGAGCAGCTTGCAGAGTTTGACGCAATTGCGCAGCAGCTTCTTGATGGTAATGACTTGGCTACAGAGGCGCGAAAAATAGAGGGCGGGAAATCCTCTTGGCCTTATCGAATGAGTAATGACTCCCTCGAAAAAATAAGCGAGCTCTATAAATCTGTTCGTGGTCGCTCTGGCTTTGGCTCTGGCCAAACCGTGGGCGTCTTAGATAGGTTGCGCAGTGCGATGGGCACCTACGATAGCCGTTTAAAAATGCTCGCAGAAGCGCAACAGGGTAGCGAAAAAGTGAAGAGCGTGATCACGAATTTCGCAATGGATGCAAAAGAGCTGGATCAGGGGCGCGGCACTGATTATTGGACGACCCCGCATGAAATGGTTGCACGCGCATTTCAAGGTTATGTCGAAGATAAAATTGCCGAGCAAGGGGGCGTAAGTCGCTTTTTAAATTACGGCCCAGAGGGTGCAGGAATACCAACACCCTGGGGCTTTAAGCGCCCATTCCCTGCTGGCGAAGAGCGAATTGCAATCAACAAGGCGCTTGATGAGTTTATCGGCTCACTTGAAACAAGGGAGACCGATAAGGGGGTTTTGCTTTATTCGCTTAGCGACAAACGCAAAGATTCCGACGCAATCACCCGCGATGCCGCCCAAGCAATCATCGATCGCATATCCAAAGACTGGAAAGTACCGGTAAAAATTAAACTAATCGATACGATTGCCGACCTGCCGAACAGCATTAAATCCCGGATGAATAAAAACGATGGCGGAGCCGAACCTTCTGCGCTAATCGATGAGTCAACCGGCCACGTTTATATCAACCTATCGAAAGTGGAAAGCGAGCGCTCGATTGAAGAGCTGGTATTTCACGAAGTTTATACACACTTCGGTTTGCGCCAGCTTATGGGTGATGCTGTTAGCGGAATAATGGGCAAGCTGTATCTGTCTCTTGGTGCTGCTGAAGTTGATCGCCTTGCCAAGAAGTACGGCGTTAACGTTGAGGCCTACGAAAAAGCCTACGAGGGTAAGCCGGTTGAAATGCGCCGCGCCATTGTTGCCGAAGAGCTGCTTGCTCATATGTCTGAGCACACCAAACCATCGGTTGTGAAATTTGCGCAGGAGCTTGTGGGTGCTATCCGCGCATGGTTGCGTAAAAATGGATTTGCTGAGCTTGCGAAAATATCTGAAAGCGATATGCGCCACCTGTTAAAGCAGGCGCGCGAGACTGTCACCAAGGGCAAGAATGGCGACTTTACCGGGCTGATTTACTCGCTTGCCGGTGTTAGCAAAAGTGACCGCAAGGCATTGAACAAGGCGCGCTCTCAGGCTCCATTACCCGAAGCAACCCAAGAGCTTGTTGAGGATGATGATTTGCTCACGGCTTGGGCTTATATTTCTCAGCGTGAAGAATCTTTCCAGCTGCCAACCAGCCGCAAAAAAGACTTGGTTGAAATCGCCCAGGATATTGAAGGCATGAACGGCTTTGTTGTTTATGAGGCTGACGAGCTCGCACTGCAAAACGATCACGGCGCAGAGAATGCCTGGCGAATTAAAACACCCGGGGGCGAGAAGGCTTCTGTCTTCCAAGAGGGTAACAAGGTTTGGATCGATGTATCTGACCTTGAATCTGGTGATGCTGGTAAGCGCATTTACAATATCGTGGCGAATTACGCGATCAATACCGGGCGCGTGTTTGTGGGCGATCCTGCTGGACTCTCTATCATGGCCAAAGCGCGCCGCCTTGAGAATATGCTTAGCTCTGCAATGAAGTTCGGCACCACTCGCCATTTGCAGCCGCACAAGCTCCAACTGAAAGACGGCGAGGGTGTGCCCGGGCTGAAGTGGAAAAAAGGCGATGACGTTAATAACATTCGCGAAATGATCATCACCAGCTATGAGGCTGTGAAAAATCAATTTCCAAAAGTGGAGGATCTGACCTACAATCCTGAGAGGGATATATTCGAGGATTCGACAAATGGCCAAGAGTTCACAAGACGAGATTTTCGCGAGCTTGCCGAGACGGCGCGTGGAATGTACGAGCCGGGAGCAGGCGGAATTGCACCATCAGCGGGCCGCACTACGCTTGAAAGAGCGGTACTCACACATTCCATTTTACGCGGCACGCGCAGCGAAAAATCCAGAATACTGGAGCAACTTGGCGGACAGCGCAGTGAACGCCTAACCGAAATACTTTACGCACTACCAAAAACCCGCCCAAGTGGCGGGTTTTCTGCATCTGGACTGCAAGAAAAGCCCATCGTTTACGGTATTGGAATCGATTCTATTCTCCGTGTTTGGCAAGACAAGATGCGCCCACTATTGCGCACCCAAAACGCGATTAAAGAAGACGGCGGTAACATATCGGAAAAAGAGGACGCTTACTTAGCCGAAGAGGCATTCCACGGAAAAACCGAAAATGATTTGCGCAAAATGCGTGAGCGCTACCTTGAGCCAATGGCCAAGAAGATGGCGGACTATGGTATTGAGCGCGAAGAGTTGGATATGTACCTGTGGGCCAAACATGCCAAAGAGCGTAACGCGCAAATTGCCAAGATCAATCCCGATATGCTTGATGGCGGATCGGGCATGACCAATGCGCAGGCCGATCAGCTTCTTGATCAAGCCAAAAAGGAAGGTAAGCAGTTGCGCCTTAATGAGCTGGCTGGAATTGTTTACTCGCTCCTGGATGAAAAGCGAAAAATCATGCGGCACTCGCTTGCCGATGACTCCATGGTGGACACTTGGAATAATGCCTACAAATACTATGTGCCGCTTAAAGGTCGCGCTGTTGATGACTCAGGCGGCAGCTACCCAAGAGTAGGGCGCGGCTTTGATATTCGCGGCAAAGAATCGCTGCGCGCTCTTGGTCGCCGTACCAAACCGGAATCGCCAACACTGCACGCGATTAAGGACACCACCGAGTCAATCATTCGCTATCGCAAAAACGAAGTGGGTAATGCACTGCTTGCGCTTGTTGAGGCCAATCCGAATCCCGACTACTGGGAAGCACACGATAAAGACAGCCCTGATTTTGAGCGAAAGCTACTAAAAAAACAGGGGCAAGAGGTTGTTGGTGCCGCGAAGGTAATCAACAAAGAGGATTACTTCATCACCAAGCGCGACGGCAAAGAATATTACATTCGCATTGAAGATCCATTGCTTATGCGCGCCATGAAAAACATGGGGCCGGAAAAAATGAACTGGGTGGTTCGCCAGCTGGCCAAAATCTCCCGGTTCCTTTCGTCCATGGTTACCAGTTACAACCCCGAGTTTGTTATTACCAACTTCTCGCGCGATATTCAGACCGCAATCCTAAACCTGCAGGCCGAGATTGATTTGCATGACGGCAAGGCGAAGGGCAAGCAGATCACCGGCAAGATGATCAAGAGTGTTCCAGTTGCTGCGAGAGCTATTTACGCAAGCCTGCGAAATAAAAAGCTAAGCGGCAGCATGGCAGAGTGGCAGAAGTCGTTTGATGACTTCAGAAATGATGGCGCAAATACCGGCTGGTTTCAGCTACTCGATATTGAGCAGCAGGCGGCAGAGCTTGCTGACTTAATGGAAATGAACAAGTCCACCATTAAGGGGCAATTCCTGAAGAACAGAAAGCGAATCGGTGATTTCGTTAGCAACATAAACAGTGCTGTAGAGAATGCCATTCGCCTATCGGTTTACAAAAATGCTGTTGATTCCGGTATTACGCGCAAGCAAGCCGCATCCCTCGCCAAAAATCTAACGGTTAACTTTAACCGCAAGGGTGAGGTTGGCGCCTCCATGAATGCGCTGTACATGTTCTTCAATGCTTCTGTGCAAGGTACTGCGGCATTTGCCCGCGCGATGGGCACCATGAAGATTGACGAAAACGGAGCCAGAAAGTTAAACGTTGCGCAGAAGGCAGCCATTGGAATTATGTTTGCCAGCTTTGGCTTGGCTATCCTGAATCGCAGCGTTGCCGGCGAGGATGATGACGGGGAAAGCTGGTGGGACAAAGTGCCGGATTACGTCAAAGAGCGAAACCTTGTGCTGATGAAATCCATGTGGGGCGGGCCTGAAGGTGAGTACATAACAATCCCTCTCCCTTATGGCTACAACGTGTTTAATGCACTGGCCACTACATTGGACTCAGGAGTTAACGGTAACAAGAATGTTGCTCAATCTGCCGGCACAATGGTCAAGGCCATGATGGGTGCGTTCTCTCCCTTGGGTGTTGCTGAATCGGATTCATTCGCTGGAGCTGCAACCAGATCCCTTGCGCCCACAGCCGTTAAGCCGCTCGCTGATTTGGCGGCTAATGAAAATTTCTTTGGTAGCAAAATATTTGCGGAAAATTTCGAATTCGGAACTAAAAAGCCAGACAGTCATTTGCACTTGAGATCCACAAATGATTTTTGGGTGTGGACTGCTGAATTCTTAAATGACTCTACCGGTGGTTCACCGTACCGAAGCGGCTTGATTGATGTAAGCCCGGACAAAATGGGTTACATGTTCAATTACTTTGTGGGTGGTGCTGGCCAGTTCTATTCGAGAATTGTGCATCTTGGAATTAAAGGCGTGCAGGATCGCGAAATTAAAGCAACTGAGGTCCCGTTCGTTCGCCGCTTTACTGGCAAAGTGAATTGGTATGCCGATCAGCAAAAATTCTACGACCGAAAAGAGGAAATTGATCAGCTGGTTGATGAGCGAAAAACGTTGGATTATGGCAGCCAAGAACGAAAAGAGTTTGAGTTAGAGCATAAGGCAATGCTCTCTCTGCAGCTCACATCAAAATCGGTTGCAGCCGAACTTACCAGGCTGCGTAAGCAGCGCAATAAAATCACTGACGATGAAGATATGAGCGAAAAGGACAAGGAGGAAAAACTTAAACCGATTGAGCTGAAAATGCAGACTGCTATCAACCGGTTTAACGCTGCATACAAGAAAGCTAACTAGGGGTAGGGGCTGTTTTCAAATCCTCCAGATATGCCGTTCCCAATGACGGTCAATAGGAACAGTAATACCAGTAGGATCTGAAAAGCTATGCCCCACGTCATATCGTGAAACCAGTATGCAACTTTATCTTTTAGCTTTCTGAGTAGGCTCATGGTGGCGCTCCTGTTTTAGAAATGGTGCCACCAGTGCCAACAACAAACAACTGCTACCTGCGGGGTAAAATCAGGCCCCTTGCTCAAGCTAAAGAATAATGTCGTATGTTGAGCCGCTACTGTGAGCACAGGTGCCTTTACCGTGCCCCTGAGCTCCAACGGATATTTCGCACTTGATGTGTCCGGACTTGCTCTTTGCAATATAAACTCCTTCCGCACTAACTTCGCCAGACTCGCTTGACGAAGCAGTGCCAATTACCGGGATTGTTCCATTGCTCGGTGCAATCAAGTCACCACTGGATCTCTTCATGGACGTTTTATCGACGACGATATAGCGGCCAGAAAAGCTTTCACCCTGCGGGCCTTCGTTGAAAGTCAGTGTTCCGGAGTAAGGGCCATCATAAGCAAGCACTCCTTGGTAAAGCTCTCCGCCAGAACCTAAGAGTGTTACCGTTCTGTTTGGTATTGCTGTTGCGCAGCCGACCGCAAAAATGGTTAAAGCAATTATTAGGATTTTCATATCAATCATTCCTGATTAGTTATCCCGCCTCACCATTGGGCGGTGACCGATTCTAAACCAGTAAAGCCAAGCCGCCAAATACAGCTCGCTACGCATTCCGATCTGTACTAAAAGCGTGCTTTGTGCGACACTTTTGTCATGTTGGGCGCAATCGCCCATACCAATTCAAGCCCGCCCCGCGAAAGCTCGGCGGGTTTTTTATTGCTCGAAATTCGCAGAAATTCAAGGGCCTAAATACCGGGGGAAATAATGGCAGCGTTTAACATAACTGGGCAGGTTAAACCGGCTACTGGGTTGTTGCGGGGCAGCATTGACTCAGACGGGAATCCAAAAATACGACTTTTGGGGCGGGCTGATTTTTCTAATGGTGTTTTACCACCGGCGTCCATCATGGATGGGTACACGTTTGGCGTGGCCAACGGATCACCCTACATTTCAGAAGGCGCACTGCGCATGGACTACCCATCTCTGGCGCAGTTTCAGGGAGGAATTTACAACTCTCTGCATTTTGATGTCCCAAATGGTCACAAGGAGCTTTACATAAAATTCGACGCAAAGATGCCTAATGCGAAGCATGGCCTGAAATTTTTAAAGGTGTTCGGGAGAAATGCGACAGGTGGAACAAACACAGTCGCGAACACAACGTTTACTCTAGATTACACTGGCGTTGACAATGGGAGCATGAGGTTTGTGGGGTTCGGCGATGGAACCACTCAAAGCAATGACACTCAACAAATTTTGAATTTGGACGGAAGCAACAAAAGTTGGGTCGGACGCAGCTGGGGCAACGGCGCGAACATAATTAGTTCTGGGTTAAATTTCCCCAGCAGCTCATGGGGTACAGATTGGCACACATTCCGGTTGAAAATAAAATTCAATGACGGGACTAGTGCAGCAAATGAAATAAATAATGGAGAAATATCCGTAAACATCGACGGCGTTGATTTTGTGTCGGCGACAGGTCTATTTAATAGGCACTGGAGTAATGGCGATATAGCTTACCTATCATTCGGAGATTGGACGCAGGCACCATCTGGAGGCAGCCCAGCGTTTGATATTAATTATGACAATATATATATCAGTCAACGCGGATTCTATGAGGGTGCATAATGGCCATTAATTTTTCAAACCCCTTTTCTTCGGTGTTTACCCCAGCTGGGGTAACGCTGACACAGTCATATACAGTCCCATCTGGTGCCGACGAGCTGTTGATTTTTATATATGCCGATAACGCAAACGCAACGGCGCCACTACCTGATTTGGTCGAATATGGTGGGGTGAACGCGACGCTAGTATCAGCAATACCGACAGATGCGGGCGGAACTGGCCAGTTGCATTTTTTGTACAGAATTCTAAACCCGACAGCTGGCACTGCGAATCTGCGTGTTAGGCACTCTGTTTATTATTTCGCCGCTGGGGCAGTATGTATATCAGTTGACAGTGCTAGTTACACTACAACATTTTCGGCGTTCAACTACGCAAACAGCACATCCCCGAGTTCAACCATTGCAAGTGCGAGCGGAGACAAAACACTATTCTCGTTGACTGTTAATAACGTCGACACCACAGCGGTAAGCGAAACAGGCGGTCAAACGGTACTGAGTGAGGGTGGAAGCTCATCACAGGCCATGCACCAACTCAGTCAAAAAACAAGTGCGGGAGCTACAAACAGCACAACATGGACGGTATCGTCAGGACAACGCTGGTCTGCAATTGCGATTAATGTGCATGAATCAGCCCAAACCATCACCTCCATCAACGGCGGCTCCCCAATCACCGTAGGTCAGACCGGCGTCCCGATTGTTCACTCAGGATTTACCGGCACTGCTACGTCAGTAACAACAAACCGCGCGGTGGTTACTGCAACAATCACCGCAGGCGATGCAAACTCAACCACGGTTAATATCAGCGGCTGGGCAGATGGCAGCCCCTATCCTGTTGTTGATAACAATGTAACGTTTACTGTTTCTAGGTCTGGTGAATCCGCATCTGGCGATCAAACGCTAACGCGCCCGGCTAACTATGATCAAGTGACATTTTCCGGCGCGATTACTGATGACCCCAATTTGATTGGGTATCACCTGCAAGCTGCTGGTCATGTTGTAGAGGGCGGCACGTTTGATTACCGCAATGACCAAGTGGCCACGTTGACCGTGTTGGCCGATACTGATTGGACTTCTGACCCAGCAGGAGGCACGTTTAGCGCTGTATTCATACCGGGTTATGGCGCTACAGCTGGAAACGCTTACCTGTTTGATATTACCGTAATGAATGGTGCCATTGTTTCGGTTGTCGCGCGATTCCTGTCGGGCTCATTAATCAAGGGGCATTTTCTCAAAGGCAATTATTTAAAGGGTAACGTTTTATGATTCAGCCAATTTCGACGAAGCTTGTAGTTCCTGCGGGCGCAACAGTCGTTGCCGCCTTGCACAAAGATGAGCGATTTACAAAAACAACTGTGTCTGTTCGAGTCGGTACGGTAGGCGTTTTATCGTTCCGGGCAAAGCCGCTGCACGGACAATTCGAAACACCGGAAGCACCAAACACTATTGATATGGCTGTTCGAAAATCAATCTATTTTGATGGTGTGGCACTGGAGGAGTTGGAAGTCACGAATCCGGGGGCGCAAGTTGTTACGCTGGTAATTGGGCAGACTGCAGCGTAAAATACTTTCTCCGTATTCCGAAAAACTCCTTTAAAAACAACGTGTTATTTTTGGCGTTTTTCGTGTTTTTCGTGGTGGCAAAATAGCCAAATTTCTTTTTGAATCAATAGGTTATAAGGTTTTCGATTCTATACTGGGGGTGTAGGGGTCGTGGGTTCAAATCCCGCCGTTCCGACCATTTTTAATTAAGAATCAATAACTTAAAAGCCTGCTTTTTAGCAGGCTTTTTTGTATTTGTAATTTATGTTTACGCTAAGGTTGATTAATGTTCTTCTCGCTGTGGCAGTCGTTTGTGAAAGTGCTACCATGCGGCTTTATTTTTTGCTTTCCATCCCTAGTGTTTTTTCCAAGCCGAGACAATAAATAGAGGTATCCTCGTGGCAAAACAACTCATGATTTATGACAACATTCAACCACTGTCATCCGATGTTCATCGCAATTGGTCTGTTCAGGTTGATAACTATGCATTTGTATCGCATATGATTTCTGCCCCCTTGTTGGCCACAGAAATTCCATTTGCCGCAAGTGAGTTTCCCATTGTGTTTTCTGCAACGGCAAACGAGGGTGAATATATTCCCTTGGCGATTATGGGTTTGAAGGAGGGCGAAAACCTTTCTTTGGATGAAAACTTCCAGTTCACCTCGCGTTATATTCCTGCTTTTATTCGTCGTTATCCGTTTGTGTTGGGTGGTGATAAAAACGCAGACACTATGGCATTGTGTATTGACGCCGACAGCCAAACTGTATTGAAAGATGGCAGCAAAGGGCGTCGTTTGTTTGAGGAAAATGGTGAGCAATCAGCTCATTTAAAAGAAGTGGTAGAATTTTTGAAGGATTATCAATATCGCGCTGAAATGACGAAAGTGTTTTGTAAACGTCTGCATGAGCTTGATTTACTGGAGCCTATGCAGGCAAACATTACATTTAAAGGGCGCGAAGAGTCTAATATGAATTTGATGGGCTTTTACGTAGTGAAGCGTGAAAAGCTGAAGGCTTTGGGTGATGCAGAAGCGTTGGATTTATTCAAAAAAGACGGTTTGGAATTGATTTATAGCCATATGCAGTCACTGGCCAATTTGAATCACCTGATCAGTAAAAAATCAGCCAAGTTGGGTGCGGTAAGCTAAGCAGGTATATTGCCTATTGGTAGTGTCAGAGCCGGGATCAGTCATGATCCCGGCTTTTTTCATTTGGGGGAAATGAAATCGTTTGGCGCTTTGGTCTGTGATTTAACGAGTGTTGCGTTGGCGAGCGACCAGCTGTTTAACTTTGCGTTCTGCACTTGAAAAGGCATCACGCACTGCAACGTGGATGGATTCGTCATCCTGAGTGATGGCCATTGGGTGGCCGACTATATCCAGTTCAATAGAGGCTCGGAATTGTTTACCTTTGTGCTTGTGGTGATGGGGGGTGTCAAGAACTACGCGGCTATGAACAATTTGGTCGGTGTAGCGGCTGAGCTTTTCAAGCTTCTTGGTGATGATGTCATTTAGAGCGGAAAATGTAACTGAAGAATCCAAATCACGATATACAACGTCGACAGCAGGTTTCATCGTAGGGCTCCTTAACGTTTATGTTAGGGGGCAGGGGTTCTGCGTTGAGTTCCGCGAACAATCCCGACCCTCTCTATCTATATTGGCGATCTCCCGCCGAATAGCAAGTTTTTGTTGAAACTTATTAATAACATTTCGATCTTTGTTTAAAAGCTAATGATCTTAGCAGCGATAAGCATGTCAGTTTTTGCCACCTCAGCTTTGTTTTGCCTCGGCGTCTCCTGGCTGTCTTTTCTGCTGTTTATTGTCTATTGGTGAGGTGTTGATGTTTGGTTGAAGAATTATTTTTTTGAATTTTCCTTGAAATGATTTTGTATGGCCCTATCTCATTTGTGTGATGGCTCGGTAGAGGATCACGTAAGTTAAATGACTTGATCGATAAGATAAGTCCAACTTTTTATATTGCTCAGATGAGGATATTGACTATGCGTAATTTTGATTTCACTCCACTTTATCGTTCTGCCATTGGTTTTGATCGTATGGCTAATTTGCTAGATAGCCTATCTCGCGCAGAACAGAATCAACCCAGTTATCCGCCTTATAACATTGAACTGACGGGCGAAGATAAATACCGAATTACTATGGCTGTTGCCGGTTTTGATCAGTCTGAGTTAAATATCGAGGTGAATCAAAATAATTTAACGGTTTCAGCAAACAAGGCTGCTGATGAGCAGCAGCGCACCTACTTGCATCAGGGCATAGCGGCGCGTAGTTTTGAGCGGCGCTTTCAGTTGGCTGATCATGTGCAAGTTAAATCGGCCAATTATGAAAGTGGATTGCTGCATATAGATTTGCAGCGCGTGATTCCAGAATCGATGAAACCACGTACTATTCCAATTGGTGTGCAAACCGCAGATAAGTTGACGGTTGTGTCTGCCGGTGCAGATGCGGCATAAGACGGCGTAATATATGCCTTCAAAATAACCCTGGTATCATTGATGCTGGGGTTATTTTTTATAATTGATGCAAAAAATCAGGTGCTGAATAATTTTGCGCGCACTGTATCCCGGTAGGCATTGGGTGTGGTTGCTAGTTTTTTCTTAAAAAGAATGGTGAAGTAACCAGTGTCTTGATAGCCCACCTTGTCGGCAATTTCGTTAATCGACAAATTACTGGTTTTTAATAAATCCTTAGCGATGTTGATGCGAATTTCTTGTAAATAATCCAGCGGTGTTTGCCCTAGTGCATTTTTGAAACGACGATTTAGCGTGCGTACACTCATGCCAAAACGCAGGGCGACTTGTGGAAATAAAATCTCGCGCTGGTAATTGTCCTGTAGCCAGATTTGTATTTGGGTAATGTCTTCATCTGGGTGTCGATTTTCTTGTGCTTCAAAAAAACCTCTTGTCTCATAAGCCTGACGAATTTCGTGGGAGAAATGCCGCTCTACATGGCTGGCAATTTTTTTACCAAAAAAACGCTGGATAAAATGCACGGTTAAATCGGCCAGTGAGTTGACGCTTGCCGCACAATAAAGATTGCCTGCTTGGGTGATGAAATATTGGCGTTTCAGTTGTACGGCTGCATAGTCTTTTTGAAATTGATCAAAGTAGTGCCAGTGAGTTGTTGCTGCTTTGCCATCTAATAATCCTGCCTCTGCTAGAAAACAAACGCCCGTGCCGACAGCGCTAATAATTGCTCCGTTTTGGTGTTGCTCGCGTAGCCACTCCAATGTTTCGCTATGTTGTTGTACGGCTGGGCGGGGGTTGCGCCACAAGCCTGGAATGTAAATCAAATCGCTGGCGGGTTTGCTGGCGATGGTTACATCGGGCTGCCACAAAAGTCCGGTGCGGCTGGTGACGGGGGTAAGGTCTAGGCTGATGGTTTTGATATCGAGAGGGCGCTGCTGATCTTTGGGTCGCATGCTGGTCACGGCGCTTTCAGCTGCGAGTAGCATTTCCATTGGCAGGGTGCTACTGGTGGCGAGCATGCGCTCGCAGAGCAGAAAGTGAATGCGGATTGGCGGGTATTTGCTCATTGAGTGGTCGCGTGGTGTGAGTGAGTCTGTTGTGGCCAATTTACCATCGATAATGACCAAATTAACAGGGACATTCGGGTTTAATACTCTTACACTTTATCGAGTTTTTTAACCTTGCGAATCTTGGGAGTTGTTATGTCTGTTGCACGTTTGCCGGTGATTGTGGGCTTTGGTGGGTTCAATGCAGCGGGTCGCAGTTCCGGTCATCATGCTTATCGTCGCATGGTAATTGAAAGTCTGCAGCCATCAGATCGGCAGGAGACGTTGGCCGGATTGGCGGTCATGATGGGCTTGGTTAGATTTGACGATAACAGCTACCGCGACGCAGAAGGTGCGGCTCTTAGCCTCGCGGATTTGGAAATCCGTTTTGGTGAGCAAATATTAAATGGCACCTTGATACGTCGAATCGATAAAGAGTTTTTTGATGTTGATGCCGCGCATTGGCAAAAGTCGGCCACCTTGGGTGCAGGTGATTCACCTCTGGTGGTGGAGATGCGTAAGCGCGATTTGCCTGAACCTGTGCCTGCAGATTGGCAAGTGGAATCTATCGACGATGATCGCGTTCGCGTCACTGCGGCATCTGGGCTTGAAGTTAAGTTCGATAGTTATCGCGATCTGCCGGTAAAGTCAGCCGGACAGCTGCCGCAGGGTTTTAATCCGGGTGCGCTGTATAACTCGCACTATCATCCTCGCGCCTTGCAGTTGGCGGTAATTGGTGCGTCTGATGCAATTCAATCTACCGGGTTGGTGTGGCAGACAGTAATGAGTGCGATTAAGCCTGATCAGGTTGGAGTGTATGCCAGTAATGTGATGAGCCAGATGGATGAAAATGGGTTTGGTGGTTTGCTGCAATCGCGCCTTAAGGGCTCGCGGGTTAGCGCCAAGCAGTGTCCGTTGGGTTTGAATACCATGCCAGCAGATTTTGTGAATGCTTATCTTTTGGGGAGTGTTGGTCAAACGGGCGCAATCACCGGTGCTTGTGCATCATTCCTCTATAACTTGCAGGCCGCGGCGGATGACATAGCATCCGGCAAATGTCGTGTTGCGGTAGTGGGCTGCGCAGAGGCGCCAATCGTTCCGGAGATTATCGATGGTTATGCGACTATGGGTGCGCTTGCCAGTGAAGATAAGCTGAAAAAGCTGGATGGAGCTGAAGAGGCTGACCTGCGCCGTAGTAGTCGTCCGTTTGGTGAGAATGCTGGTTTTACTATGGCTGAGGCCAGTCAATATGTAGTGTTGATGGACGATGCTCTGGCTATCGAGCTGGGTGCTGATGTTCACGGCGCGGTAGGTGATGTATTTATCAACGCAGACGGTTTTAAAAAGTCGATTTCAGCTCCAGGCCCGGGAAATTACATCACCATGGCAAAAGCTGTGGCTTCGGCGCGTGCCATTTTGGGTGATGAATCTATTCGGCTGCGTTCGATGGTGCAGGCGCACGGCTCCAGTACACCGCAAAATCGGGTGACCGAATCGCAAATTTTTGATCAGATTGCACAGGTGTTTAATATCACCAGTTGGCCAGTGTCTGCAGTCAAAGCTTACGTTGGTCATTCTTTATCGGCTGCTAGTGGAGAGCAGTTGATCGCCAGTCTCGGTATTTTCAAATACGGTTTGATTCCTGGAATAAAAACCATCGACAAAGTTGCCGCTGATGTTTTTGCTGGGCGTTTGCAGATTTCCACAAAGGATGAAAAGTGCAGTCAGCCTTTGGATGTTGCCTTCCTTAACTCGAAAGGGTTTGGCGGCAACAATGCAACGGCAAGCATTTTTGCGCCCCATGTGGTTGAGTCTATGTTGGCGCGCCGTTATGGCGATGCAATATTTAATCGCTACAAGGATAAACGCGAGCAGGTGCGTGCGGCATCGTCGGCCTATGATCAGGCTGCTTTGCAGGGCAGTTTTGCGACCATCTATCACTTTGGTGAAGGGTTGATTGATGAAGCTCTAATTAAAGTGGATCAAGAGCGTCTGAGTTTGCCTGGGTTTGCGCAGGCGATTGATCTCACCTTTGGTAACCGTTTTGCGGACATGTGTGACTAGATATTGTGGTAAAAAATACCTCACCCCATAGGTAAGGTGGTGAGGTTATCTTACTTAATAATTTATTAGCCTATACAAAGCCCAATCTTTCCCTTAAAATGCCGCGCCTTTCGCACAGCTTATTGTGCGACTAACGATTTTTTAACCTGAAAGTCGATTTTTAACTGGGAAGGCTCGCTTTCCCCCATAAGTAAATACAGGAAGAAGACCTCAATGGTAACTATTCGTCTGTCACGTGGTGGCTCTAAAAAGCGCCCGTTTTATCATCTGACCGTAACCAACAGCCGCAGCGCCCGTAACGGCCGCTTCATCGAGCGTATTGGTTTCTTCAATCCAGTTGCTCGTGGTCAAGAAGAGCGTCTGCGTGTTGATGCTGACCGTTTGGCTCACTGGGTTGGTCAAGGTGCACAGTTGTCTGAGCGCGTTGAACAACTGGTTAAAGAAAGCAAAAAAGCGGCTTAATAGCCTCGCTAAATAAATAGTCGAAGGCGCCTGATGTCTGCGGAATCCAATTTAGTTAATGTCGGGCGAATTACCGCTGTTTATGGTGTAAAGGGTTGGGTGAAAGTCCACTCTTACACCGAGCCGCAAGAAAATTTATTTGAGTATCATCCTTGGTGGTTAAAAACCAAGCATGGGGTCAAAAAAATTGAGATAGATGAGGCGCGTCCTCATGGCGATGCATTTGTTGCTCATATTGTCGGTGTTGATGACCGCGATTTGGCTGCGCAATACACCGCTGCAGATATAGCCGTTGAGCGCGATTTATTACCTGAATTGGATGATGGTGAATATTACTGGAGTCAGCTTGAAGGCTTGGTGGTGTTTACTCAGTTTGATGGTGGGCGTAAGCGTCTCGGGGTAATCTCCAAATTGATGGAAACCGGTGCAAACGACGTTCTCGTCGTAACGGCGGATGCAGAAAGTATCGATCAGCGCGAGCGCTTGATACCTTATGTGCCTGAGCAGTTTGTGCTGGCTGTTGATCTCGACGCTGGTGAAATGCTGGTTGATTGGGATCCCGAGTTTTAAGCTTTATAAATTAAACGTTTAAAGCTCAACTTTATTTTGGCGTAAACGCTGTGAGGCGAGAGGGGTAATCGTCAATTGCTTAAAATTGCGGTTGTTTCTATTTTTCCTGACATGTTTAACGCAATTGCCGGCTTTGGGATAACCAGTCGTGCGATTAAACAAGGTCTGGTGGAGTTAAAAACAATAACACCACGGGATTTTGCTCATGATCGTCATTCAACGGTAGATGATCGCCCTTTCGGCGGTGGTCCTGGAATGGTGATGATGGTGCAGCCGCTGCGTGATGCCATCGCAGCAGCAAAGGTTTGGGCAGGCGATGATGCAAAAGTCATTTACCTGTCACCCCAAGGCAGAACATTGGATCAGTCCGGTGTCGCTGAATTGGCAAGCTACAGCAATATGGTATTGGTGGCTGGTCGTTACGAAGGTATCGACGAGCGATTAATACAAACCGTTATCGATGAGGAGTGGTCCATCGGTGACTATGTGTTAAGTGGTGGTGAGCTGCCCGCAATGGTGCTGATCGACGCGGTAACACGGTTGATTCCGGGTGCTCTTGGGCATGCGCAATCGGCAGAGCAGGATTCATTTACCGATGGATTATTAGATTGCCCTCATTACACCCGTCCTGAAGAATTTGAAGGAATGCGTGTACCGGAGGTGTTGGTATCTGGTAATCACGAACTGATTCGGCGCTGGCGCTTGAAACAAGCGCTAGGGCGAACTTGGCTGAAAAGGCCTGATTTATTGCACGCAATAAATTTAACCGAGGAGCAGCAAAAGCTGTTGACGGAATATCGTCGTGACCTTGATACGACAAACTCTAGCTGTGAAGCTATAGACTCTTAGGAGAATATCAATGAGTAACCCAATTATTCAGGCGTTGGAAAACGAGCAACTGAAAGCAAACCTTACTGAATTTTCACCAGGCGATACCGTTGTTGTAAACGTGAAAGTTAAAGAAGGCGATCGTGAGCGTGTACAGGCTTATGAAGGTGTTGTAATCGCTATTCGTAACCGTGGCCTTAACTCTGCATTCACCGTGCGTAAAATTTCTCACGGCGTAGGCGTTGAGCGTACTTTCCAAACTCACAGCCCCATGATCGACAGTGTAACCCTGAAGCGTCGTGGTGATGTGCGTCAAGCTAAACTTTACTACCTGCGTGACCTTACTGGTAAGGCAGCTCGTATTAAAGAGAAGCTGGTATAAGATCAAATCGATATTCATATCGATTTTCAGAAAGCCGAAGCGGGAAACCGCTTCGGCTTTTTGCTTTTCTTTGCCTTGCTTTTTGATTGCCTTACTAAGGGCGAGTGGTTACAGTCGGTTTTTCGCTTTTGGTTTGGATTATGGTTGCTGCTAAGTCGTTGGAATTAACTCCGGTACTTGCAGATACGCAGCTTATTGCTGAGTATTTGGATGCGATTTGGATGGAAAAAGGGCTAAGCGACAATACCCAGGAATCCTACCGGCGTGATCTGGAGCAATTTGCCCTCTGGTTAAATCAGCAGGGGCAGCAGTTAATTGGGGTTGATGCAGCGCTGGTACAGGAATACTTGGATGTGCGTCTGCAGCAAAAACTATCGAGTCGCACATCGGCTCGTTTTCTCTCCTGTGTTCGGGGTTTTTATCGCTATTTGTTGCGTGAGGGTCGAATTGGCGAAAATCCTGTTGCTTTGGTCGATAATCCGAAATTATCACGCCCTTTGCCGAAATCTTTAAGCGAAAGCGATGTCGAAGCTTTGCTTAATGCGCCAGATTTATCCGATCCAATCGGGTTGCGTGATCGAACCATGTTAGAGGTGCTTTATGCCTGTGGTTTGCGTGTAACTGAGTTGGTGGAATTGACTATGCCGCAAGTTAACCTGCGCCAGAATGTTGTGCGGGTCATGGGCAAAGGCAGTAAAGAGCGTTTGATTCCTATGGGAGAGGAGGCTGCAGCATGGTTGGCGCGATATTTACGCGAAGCGCGACCTGTGTTGCTGAATAATATGCCGGATGAGGTAGTATTTCCCAGCATGCGTGCCCAGCCGATGACTCGCCAGACTTTCTGGTATCGTATCAAGCATTGGGCGATGCTGGCTGGCATCAAAAAAGAATTGTCGCCGCATACCTTGCGCCACGCCTTTGCGACTCATTTATTGAATCACGGTGCCGATTTGCGTGTGGTACAGTTGCTCTTAGGGCACAGTGATTTATCGACGACACAAATTTATACGCATGTGGCTAAGTTGCGCATGAAGCAACAGCACGCGCAACATCATCCGCGCGGTTAAGTTAGCAATCAAAAATTTATAAACCTGTAAGAGATATGATTATGATAAAAACATTAAAAACGCTTGGCTTTGCTGCTGTGGCGAGCTTCTCTTTGTCTGCTTTGATGGCGGTTCCGATGGCGTCTGCACAAGGTGAATTGCTCAAGCGTAAAACGGTTGAGGAGACAATTTTGGAAAGTCTGAGTAAGGCGCGACCGGATATTAATTTTGGTCAGCCGCGCCCCTCTATGATTAAAGGCTTGTATCAGGTACAAGTTCCGGGTGGCCCAGTTTTATATGTAACCCCCGAGGGCGATAAATTTATTGCGGGTGAGATCTTTGGTATTGATAGCAACGGTTTCGCTAAAATTGAAGACCCCTATGTTATCGAAGAGCGCAAGAAAGCACTGGCTGGTCTCGATAGTAAAAAGAGCATCAACTTCAAACCAAAGGGCAAGACCAAAGCAGTTGTCTATGTATTTACCGATATCGACTGCGGTTATTGTCGTAAGCTGCATAGTCAAATGCACACTTATAATGAAGGCGGCCAACAGAAACCCGGCTACAACGATTTGGGTATCGAGATCCGTTATCTTGCCTATCCGCGCGCTGGGATTCCCAGCCCGTCGGCCGATAAGTTGATTTCTACTTGGTGCGCAAAAGATAAGCTGGATGCAATGACCAAACTCAAGTCTGATCAGTCAGTCCCCAATGCCACATGTGATAACCCGGTCGCGGCGCAATTCCAATTGGGTGGTCAATTAGGTGTGAATGGTACACCCGCATTATTCTTGCCTGATGGCAAACTGGTGCCTGGCTACACGCCCCCAGAAGAGCTGGCAAAAACTCTGGGTATTTAATGATTGATCGTGCTTGAAAGCGCCATCGTTACTATATTGAGCAGGCGCTCCAAAGCGCAATTGACACTGACGGCCACCATGAGTATCGTGGTCGTCTTTTTTAATATTGGCGTAAATTTCACTAGCATTTGACGAGGAATCCACCTTGAATCCGGTAAGAATT
>CAXAVL010000009.1:0-38424 GCA_963971905.1 uncultured Cellvibrio sp. | reverse complement strand
GGTTTGAAAGCTATCGATGCAATGGTACCTATTGGCCGCGGCCAGCGCGAGCTGATCATCGGCGACCGTCAAATCGGTAAAACTGCTATTGCTGTTGATGCGATCATCAACCAAAAAGGCTCTGGCATTAAATGTATTTATGTAGCGATCGGCCAAAAAGCGTCTTCTGTTGCGAGCGTTGTACGCAAGCTGGAAGAACACGGCGCTATGGAGCACACCGTTGTTATTGCAGCGACGGCTTCTGATCCTGCAGCTATGCAATTCCTCGCGGCTTTCACCGGTTGTACTATGGGTGAGTATTTCCGCGATCGCGGTCAAGACGCACTGATCATTTATGATGATTTGACTAAACAAGCTTGGGCTTACCGTCAAATTTCATTGTTGTTGCGTCGTCCACCAGGCCGTGAAGCTTATCCTGGCGATGTATTCTATCTCCACTCCCGTTTGCTTGAGCGTGCTTCTCGCGTAAGCGAAGCTTATGTTGAGCAATTCACCAAAGGTGAAGTGAAAGGCAAAACCGGTTCTTTGACCGCGTTACCTATCATTGAAACCCAAGCCGGCGACGTTTCTGCATTCGTTCCAACTAACGTTATTTCGATTACCGATGGACAGATCTTCCTTGAATCGTCCATGTTCAACTCGGGTGTTCGTCCTGCGATGAACGCCGGTATTTCGGTATCGCGTGTAGGTGGTGCGGCACAAACTAAAGTGATTAAAAAGCTTTCTGGTGGTATCCGTACCGCATTGGCGCAATACCGTGAATTGGCTGCGTTTTCGCAGTTTGCTTCCGATTTGGATGAAGCTACCAAATCACAGTTGGAGCACGGTCAACGTGTTACCGAATTGATGAAGCAAAAACAATTTGCTCCATTCAGTGTTGCACAAATGGCACTGGTCTTGTTCGCTGCTAACGAAGGTCATCTGAAAGATATCGCCGTTAACAAGGTACTGGATTTTGAAGCTGCCCTGCTCTCTTTCGCAAAAGCCGAAATTGCTGACACTATGGCTCACATAGATGCAACTGGCGATTGGAATAGCGAATTGGAAGGCAAGTTCAAAGAGCTGATCACCAAGCTGAAGGCAAGCCGCACCTGGTAATTTGGCGGTCATAAAAACCGATGATTTATCGGCTTTTATGACCTCAAGCGTCTTAGGCTGTTAACCTGAGTTCGAGAGTATGGCAAGCACTAAAGAAATTCGGACGCAAATTTCGAGCGTCAAAAGCACGCAGAAAATTACCAGCGCGATGGAAATGGTCGCGGCAAGTAAAATGCGTCGTGCGCAAGAGCGTATGCAATTGGGTAAACCTTATGCCAATCGCATTCGTGAAGTAGTCGGGCATCTGGCCAACTCCAGTCCCGAGTACAAACACCGTTTTATGAAAGAGCGCGAAGTGAAGCGCGTTGGTTATGTTCTGGTATCTAGTGATCGCGGTCTCTGCGGTGGTTTAAACACTAACCTGTTTAAAGCTGCAATTAGAGATATGAAATCCTGGAACGACAAGGGCATTGCCATTGATCTGTGTCTGGTGGGTGCAAAAGCGGCCCAGTTCTTCAAAAGTTTTGGTGGCAATGTAGTTGCTTCCACACGCGATATTGGCGAAGCCCCTGTGGTTGCTGATTTGATCGGCAGTGTGAAAGTTATGCTCGACGCTTTTGAGGACGGCAAGATCGATAAGCTGATGATGGTGAGTAACGACTTTGTGAATACCATGACGCAAACGCCGAAAGTTCGCCAGTTGTTGCCTTTGGTAGCCGAAGATAATTCCAAGTTGAAGCATCACTGGGACTATATCTACGAACCAGATGCTGAGTTCCTGTTGAAAGGTTTGTTGACTCGCTTTATTGAATCGCAAGTCTATCAAGCGGTAGTTGAAAACGCGGCCTGTGAACAAGCAGCGCGGATGATTGCGATGAAAAGCGCAACTGATAACGCCGGCGAATTAATTGATAGTTTGAAACTGATTTACAACAAAGCGCGTCAGTCAGCCATTACGCAAGAGCTGTCGGAAATCGTAGGTGGTGCAGCAGCGGTATCTTAATACCCTGTTCCACGCCAGCGCGCAGCAAGCCAAACTGTTTTTGTGTTTAATCTTTCAGCCCCCTTGGTTTTATAAAAAGGGATCTGAGATTTCTGGAACAAAGAGGAACCGGAAATGAGTAGCGGACGTATCGTTCAGATTATCGGCGCCGTTATCGATGTGGAATTCCCACGCGATGCAGTGCCTAAAGTTTATGATGCTTTGGTAATTACCGACGGCAACCTGACGCTTGAAGTTCAACAGCAATTAGGTGACGGCGTTGTGCGCACTATTGCTCTAGGCTCATCCGAAGGTTTGCGTCGCGGCTTGGTCGTGACCAACACTAACGAACCTATCAAAGTACCCGTAGGTAAAGAAACACTCGGTCGTATCATGGATGTTTTAGGTAATCCAATCGACGAGTGTGGCCCTATCGGCGAACAAGAGCGTATGCAGATTCACCGTGCAGCGCCTAAGTATGAAGAGCTGTCAGCGTCTGACGACTTGCTCGAAACCGGCATCAAAGTAATCGACCTGGTTTGCCCCTTTGCTAAAGGCGGTAAAGTAGGTTTGTTCGGTGGTGCGGGTGTAGGTAAAACCGTAAACATGATGGAACTCATCAACAACATCGCAAAAGAGCACAGCGGTCTGTCTGTATTTGCCGGTGTAGGTGAGCGTACCCGTGAAGGGAACGACTTCTACCACGAAATGAAAGACTCTAACGTTGTCGATAAAGTGGCAATGGTTTACGGTCAGATGAACGAGCCGCCGGGCAACCGTTTGCGCGTAGCTTTGACTGGTTTGACCATGGCGGAGAAATTCCGTGACGAAGGTAAAGACGTACTTTTCTTCGTTGACAACATTTACCGTTACACCTTGGCCGGTACTGAAGTATCAGCTTTGTTGGGTCGTATGCCTTCAGCGGTAGGTTATCAGCCAACCTTGGCGGAAGAGATGGGCGTTCTGCAAGAGCGTATTACCTCTACCAAAATCGGCTCGATCACTTCTGTACAAGCGGTATACGTACCAGCGGATGACTTGACCGACCCATCGCCAGCAACCACTTTTGCGCACTTGGACTCAACTGTAGTACTGAGCCGTGATATTGCTGCAAAAGGTATCTACCCGGCGATTGATCCACTGGATTCAACTTCACGTCAGTTGGACCCAATGATCATCGGTCAGGATCACTATGATGTAGCGCGCGGTGTACAAACCGTATTGCAACGTTACAAAGAGTTGAAAGATATCATTGCGATTCTGGGTATGGATGAATTGTCAGAAGAAGACAAACAAACCGTATCACGTGCACGTAAAATCGAACGCTTCTTGTCACAACCGTTCCACGTAGCAGAAGTATTTACCGGTTCACCGGGTAAATATGTTCCTCTGAAAGAAACCATTCGTGGTTTCAAAGGTTTGTTAGCTGGTGATTACGATCACTTGCCAGAGCAAGCTTTCTACATGGTAGGTTCTATCGACGAAGCAGTCGAAAAAGCTGCCAAACTCAAGTAATCGCCAACCCTCATGATTACATGAGGGTTGTCTGTTGTTCTGTTCGGGAACAACACTATTTCAGTGAAGAGACACAAGTATGGCCATGACTATTCAATGCGATATCGTCAGTGCTGAGCGTGAAATTTTCTCCGGTATTGTGGAAATGGTAATTGCTACGGGTACATTGGGAGACATAGGTATCGCCTATGGTCACGCTCCTTTGTTAACCGGTATCAGTCCAGGCCCCGTACGTCTTATCAAACAAGGCGGTGCTGAAGAAGTATTTTTTGTTTCTGGTGGCTACCTTGAAGTTCAGCCCTATCACGTGACTGTATTGGCAGATACTGCGTTACGTGCAGCTGATATGGATGAAGCTGCTGCATTAGAAGCACAAGAATTGGCACAACATCAGTTGGAAAATCAATCGAGTGAGATCGATTTCCAACGCGCTGCCGCGCAATTGGCAGAAGCTGCTGCACAATTACGCACCTTGCAAGCAATCAAAAGAAAAGCTGGCAAGTAAGTGGAATAACGTAGTATTGATGTAATAAAAAAGGCGATCGTTAGATCGCCTTTTTTATTTTAAAACTGTACGACTAATACCAAAAACACCAGTTGTTACAGATACGATAATAAATAGTTGCTGCACAATCATCGCCAAACTTACAGGGAGCATCGTTGCGGCCCATGGCAAAAGCACTAACACTAAAGGTTGTTAAAATTAACAACAAAGCAACAGTAAACTTGCGTATTAGCTGATTCTTTGCCTGAGAAAAAGTTGAACCAAGAGAATGCAATGTTTTCATGATAGATATTCCTTCATAAAAGTAACGTAATGAAATCTGTAGCTCCTCTAAGAGGAATAATGACTGTAGCGGATCAATCAACAATAAACGGTGATAAATTGCGTTTTGAATGAGTGAGAAATTCACCCTTGTCTTTAATTATTAGGGACATAACATAGACCTGAATTGTTAAAGTATGCGATTACTTTAATTACCTAACAACTTGGCTAATGGATCTAACTATGCTCGATATTCTCGTACTCGCCGCTGGCAAAGGCACCCGCATGCGCTCCGATTTACCCAAAGTCCTGCACCCGATTGGCGGTAAAGCGTTGGTGCAACACGTGGTCGATACCGCACGACAGGTAGGCGGCGAGCAGATTCTGATTATCGTGGGCCACGGTGCGGAAAAAGTTGAAGAGAAAATGGCAGCAGCCGATGTGAAATTTGTGCTGCAAGCGCAACAGCTCGGCACTGGTCACGCAGTGCAACAAGCCCTACCGCAACTGCGCAATGACACCACCGTATTAATCCTTTACGGCGATGTCCCTCTGACTCGCGCTGAAACATTGCAAAAATTAATCGCCGGGGTGAACGACCAGCAAATGGGTTTACTCACCGTTAACATGCAAGATCCCACTGGTTATGGCCGCATAGTGCGCGATGCTTCCGGTGCTGTGATCGCGATTGTTGAACACAAAGACGCGAGCGATGAGCAGAAAAAAATCAGTGAAATTAATACCGGTATCATGGCGGTTAAAGCAGTGCACTTGCAAAAATGGTTGCCACGATTAAGTAACCAGAATGCGCAGGGTGAATATTATCTCACTGATATTATCGCCATGGCCAAGGCCGATGGTATCGCCATTCATGTAGAACAACCCAATGCAGTGGAAGAAGTGGAAGGCATTAACAATCGCCAGCAGCAGGCCGCACTGGAACGTTTTTATCAACAGCAAAAAGCCAATGAGTTGATGGTGGCAGGTGTTACTTTACTCGATCCAACACGCCTTGATATTCGGGGAAATCTAACCGCTGGTCGCGATGTAGTGATTGATATCAATTGTGTGATTGAAGGTGATGTTGTATTGGGCGATGGGGTTGTCATTGAACCTAATTGCGTGATTATTAACAGCAAAATTGGCAACAATACGCACATTAAAGCCTTTAGCCATATTGAAGATTCAGTGCTCGCCGAGCATTGTGATATTGGCCCCTACGCGCGCTTGCGCCCTGGCACCTACCTCGCGGACGAAGTGAAAATCGGCAATTTCGTTGAAACGAAAAAAGTGGTGATCGCCAAAGGCAGTAAAGTAAATCACCTGAGTTATATCGGCGATGCCACCATCGGCAGCAAAGTAAATGTCGGTGCAGGCACCATCACCTGTAACTATGACGGTGTGAATAAATTCAAAACTGAAATTGGCGATAACGCCTTTATCGGCTCCAACTCAGCGCTGGTTGCGCCGGTAAAAATCGGTGCCGGTAGCACCGTCGGTGCCGGTTCGATTATCACCAAAGATGTTGATGCGGCAGAGCTGGCGATTGCACGCAGCAAACAGCGCAATATTCAGGGTTGGGAGCGGCCGGTTAAAAAGAGTTGATCCAACGGGATACCGCGCCCGCATTTTATATATCCAAAAAAGAGAATCCAGGAGCGTCATGCGAATCAACGTAGGCACCAAACTCTGGCTTGCTTTTGTGGGCACCATCGCCCTCTGCGTGCTGACGCTGTATCTCTTATTGCACAACAGTTTGCGCCAAGGATTTTTGGATTACACCTCGCAGCAATCGGTGCAACGGCTGGAAATATTACGCAGCGCACTTGCCAATATCTATCGCGAGGAGAATTCCTTCCGCGCACTAGAGTCCAATCCATCCCGCTGGCTCAATTTAAAAGAGATTGTTTTTGCCGAAAGTGACGAGCTCTTTAGAGGCATACCAGACCCACAAGCAACAGAAGCTCCGCGCACTTATTATCGAGAGTTTGTCAGCAGCATCAGCCTGCACAGTGCAGATAAACAATTATTGCTGGGAGTAATCAAACCCAACCAAACATTGGACTGGATACCTGTAACAGATGCAGATCAGATATTGGGATTTATCAGTTTTGTAAAACCTACGGTAGTAAGCCGGCAACAAGATCAAAATTTTATCCAGCATCAATTTAAAATTTTCAGCATTATCAGTTTGTTTGTCTTAGTAACCGCGACCATTGTTGCAACTTTATTAGCACGAAGAATCAGTCGTCCCCTCACGCATATCGCAGAAAAAGCCCATGCATTAGCATCCGGCAATTATTCCCAAACATTACCGGTGACAAGTCAGGATGAAATTGGTCAACTCTGTAATAGTTTTAATCAGCTCAGTGAGGCACTGGCTGCCAATCAACAATCGCGTGCGCAGTGGGTGGCAGATATTTCCCATGAAATGCGCACACCGCTCTCGGTACTGAAAGTACAAATAGAAGCTATGCAAGATGGCATAAGGCCAGCTAACCATGAAAATCTTGCTTTCCTGTATGAGAAAACGCTCGGGCTTAGCAATTTGATTGACGATTTGTTTGAACTGTCATTATCGGATGTGGGTGCGCTCACCTACCACAAACAAATTATTTCGCTCGCGCCCTTGGTTAGTACATGTCTTGAACATTTTCAGGTGAAGGCGCAAGCAGCGGGATTAACCCTGAAAGACAATGTCGATGCAACCAAAAATTATTCGGTTGTGGCAGATAGTCATCGGCTGGAGCAGCTATTCAGTAACCTGCTCGAAAATTCGATTCGTTACACCGATACCGGCGGCCTGATTGAAGTTGGTATCAGCACTTGCGGTAGTCAAGTTAAAATTACAATCGATGACAGTGCACCTGGCGTTGCACTTGAGCAACAAGAACAAATTTTTGAGCGGCTGTATCGCTTGGAAAATTCGCGCAGCCGCGCAACTGGTGGTGCTGGTTTGGGATTGGCAATTTGCAAAAATATTGTCAGTGCTCATCAGGGTAAGATAACTGCTGGAGCGTCTGTTTTGGGTGGATTGCAGATTTGCATCGAGTTGCCAAAAGCCTAACAGCTAATAATTTTTATTGCGATTATTTAGGGATTCCAATGGAAACATCACCATTAATTTGTTTGATTGAAGATGAAACTGATCTGGCGAAGTTAATGGCGGATTATCTCAGTGCCAGCAATTTCAATACGATTGTGTTCAATCGTGGCGATGAGGCCTATCGTTGGCTACAAAAAAATGAACCCGCATTAATTTTGTTGGATCTAATGCTACCCGGCATGGACGGTTTGCAAATTTGTAAACATCAACGCCAGCATTCGGCGGTTCCCATCATTATGATGACTGCCAAAGTGGAAGAAATAGATCGATTACTCGGACTTGAATTGGGTGCGGATGATTATGTTTGCAAACCCTTCAGTGCGCGCGAACTGGTTGCCCGGGTCAAAGCTGTATTGCGCCGCACGGCTAATTCGCCGCAAAGTTCAGCATTGGCGGCTCCCGTAGTCATCGATGAGCAGAGCATGAGTCTGCGTGTTTTCGATCAGGTAGTTGAATTAACCAGTGTGGAATTCCAGCTTTTTTCCCTGCTCTATTCCCAACCTGGCAGGATTTTTTCCCGCCAATATATCCTCGACAATATCTACCAAGACTACCGCGTGGTCGGTGATCGGACGGTGGATGGACACATTAAAAAATTGCGCAAAAAGCTGAACGAAGCGAATGATCAAGTTGAGCTGATTCGTTCAGTGTATGGCAGTGGCTATAAATACGAAGCGCCTTAACGCCCATCTAAACTCATTGCCATGCCCGATTAAAAGACACAATTCATTCACAATTCAAACATTTTGCTTCCTCATTTGTGGCCTAAATTGGCAACTGTAGACCACAACCACAGAGGAAACATCCTATGAAAAAGTTAATTATCACCGGTTTGATTGTTGGCACTATCGCTTGCGCATCTCTCGTTTTTGCCAAAGATTGGGGTCAATCTGATTGGGCGGATGGCCATCAGCGCTTTGTTGCTGAATTAAATCTCGATGCTGAACGTGCTGAAAAGATGTCGGCCATCCTCGATGCTTATCGCGAAGTACCCAAGCTATATTTCACTAATCAAAGCGAAAAGATCCCTGAGTTTCTTGCACAAAAAGAAGCGGAATTAGCCGCGTTGTTAACGCCAGAAGAGCTGGCGCAATTCAAACATTCATTCGCTGAATGGGCGAAAACGAAAAATTTTGGTTTTATGAAGTTCTCTTACAACGAACCTCAGTCACTACCGCAAACCCCCGCCTACCCCTTGCCTGAATCTTTGCAAAAAGAAATTAGACAAACTCTTGATTACGAGTTGATGCAACTGCGCAAGCATTTGCGTGAATCGGTACTAAACGCCTAACAAAGATAATCGCCTTTATTGCCGAGAGACTAGTCTCTCGGCGTAACGCAAATGCAATTGAAAAATCTTAGTGGAAAATTTATGAATTTACGTGTTATTTCAACGATTAGCTTATCGGTTGCTTTTGCGGTATTGCTGATTACCGGCGTGCTATTGTACGCAACACCCTACAATTATTTTGTTGGTTCACTGCATATTTGGGGTGCAGTTCTATTTTTGATTTGTATTGTTTTACACGTGAAACACAATGCTAAGATCTATAAAAATCATATCCAAAAACGATCCGGAAAATGGTCGATGAGTTTGGCTATTGTTGGCATAATCCCGTTGATAGTGGCTTTGACATTTGATTTACCACCGATTACTTCCGTTGCAAACTTTGGTTACAACCTGAAAAAATCGGCAGAGCCAGATAAACGTGAATACACAGTAATCGATTTAAGTGCTGATACCAGCTCACCTAAATTGCACGTGTTTTTCAAGGCTGGCCGCGAGTATCACTCCGCCCCACAAAGCTTGTTTTTAAATCTGACTTACACCAGTACACCGCAAATTGTGGTGTGGATGGAAACACTGGCGGGCAAATATATAGATACACTCTACATCACCGGTAAAACATCCAATTCCAGTTATCGATCGAAAGATCCAGCAATTGATGTTGTGCGCCGCCCTGAGGCATTGCCTTACTGGAGTCACAAGCGCGGCATTAAATCAGTTGATGGACTGTTCAGCCCAGACCAACATAATTCTGATTTGGATGGCATTGCAGCGGCAACACCCAAAGTGGATTATCAAGTCACTATGTCCGCCCCGCGCATGGGGCGTTATAAATTGATGATCGAAGTTAACCGCACATACGATTTCAATGAGTATTACGACAAGACCCGTTTTCCCGATGATGCAATTTATTCTGGTACGGGTTCATCAGGACAGCCTTCGCTGATTTATGAATCGATTATTGATTCGCAAAAGCCGGGACAGCATTTATTTAACCTGGTCGGCCATGGGCATCATTCCGGTAGGGATGGTTCGCTTTACACCGAGCTGGATAATGTCACTACCGCCAAACAGATCCTGGAATTTATCGTGGCGAATGTGGAGTAGAAAGCGAAGAGTGGAAAGTAATTTCTACCGTACCTGTTGTGGAAAAAGACTGTCGTACGATAGTCGATCAGAGGACAACCGAGTATAGTATGAGGCGCCACAGGAAATTATGAAGTGGCATTTTTAAATAATTGAAAACTAAGGATTATTACTAATGAAAAAATTGATTTCGTTAATAGCGTTGAGTTTTTGCGTATCTCTATCAGCTCATGCCAGCCTGATCAGCGACACCATAAACGGAGAAATCCAAAATGATTTTGGTGGAAATATTGATCAACAGTTTTCATCCAACGCAGTTGTTGATAGCAATACCGAGTTTACGGGAACTTACACCGACGTATTTAATTCTATCTGGAATTTCAACGTGGATTTTGACAGCGACTCGCTAGTATTGAACATCATGGGCTCATCAGATTGGGCAAATGTTCGTATGAGCGATAGCGTTTACAGCGTATTGAAGTTTAGTTTTACTGATTTGGATTGGGGTGTTCCCGTCCAGAGCCTCGCGCTAACAGGTTATTCATGTATCTCTACTGGTTTCTCTTGTGATGTCAGAGAGCTGATAGGTATGGATAACGTTAATATCCTCGATTTCACAAACAGTGAAATCCTTATTGGACTTAATGGTCTGTATCATGGAGAAACATACAAGTTCACGATTAACGGGGGCCAAGTACCAGTCCCGGAATCATCGTCGTTGTTGCTCCTGTTAGTAGGATTGTTTGCTGTGATGCTGAAGTGTTCGCTAATCAGAAAAAAATAATAATTCAGATTAGTTAGTCAAAAGCCCAGCCCTGCGCTGGGTTTTTTATGGGCGAAAACTCAATCGACCAGCGTGGTACAAAGGTAAAGATCTAAAAAGATCACAACAAAAGGGTGTATGAAAAACTCGCAAGCGTTAGTATCGCTATTAAATCAGATAATTAATAAGAGCGATTTATGAGCCGATCCAAATTACTCCTGACATTTACCCTTAGTGGATTAATAACAGCATGTGGTGGCGGTGGCGGATCAACATCTACCCCCAAGCCTGCATCATCTATTGCGCCATCGTCGGTGGCTGCTTCGTCAACACCTGTTGCCAGCTCTGTTGCATCATCGGTCGCCCTTAGTTCGGTGGCTAGTGGTGTGCCGGCGATCAGTGCCTTTATCGTGGTGGATCAATTTGGTTATTTGCCCGATGCCAAAAAAATCGCAGTAATCCGCGATCCACAAACTGGCTACGATGCCGCCTTGAGTTTTACTCCCGGTGCGACTTACCAACTGATTAATCTGGATACCAACGCCGTGGTGCTAAGTGGTGCGGCGGTGAGCTGGAAATCCGGCGCGACCTTTGCGGCGGCGGGGGATAAAGCTTGGCAGTTCGATTTTTCCAGCGTTATTACACCGGGTAATTATGCCGTGCTGGATAAAGACAAGAACGTCCGCTCTCCCGGATTCAAAATCGGTACGGACATATACAAGCCAGTGCTTAAACACGCCATGCGCAGCTTCTTTTATCAGCGCGCCGGTTTTGCCAAACAAACACCTTTCGCCGAGGCGGGCTGGACAGATGCGGCCAGCCATATAGGTGCGGGGCAAGATAAAAACGCGCGCCTGTTTAGCGATAAAAATAACGCCGCGACCGAAAAAGATTTATCCGGCGGTTGGTACGATGCCGGCGATTACAACAAATACACCAACTGGCACGCTTATTATCTGGTCGCCCTGCTCCACGCCTATGCGGAAAATCCGAGTGTATGGACGGATGACTACAACATCCCCGAATCCGGCAATGGTGTTCCCGATATTATCGACGAGATTAAATGGGGTTTTGATTGGCTGAAGAAAATGCAGAATGACGATGGTTCGGTATTGTCCATCCTCGGCCTATCCCATGCCAGCCCGCCTTCAGCGGCAACCGGGCCAAGTTATTATGGACCGGCCAATACCTCGGCAACCCTGACCAGCGCCGGTGCTTTTGCACTGGGCAGTAAAATTTTGGCAACGCTGGGCAATACGGACCTAAACAACTACGCGGCTGACTTGAAAACCCGCGCTGAAAAAGCCTGGGCTTGGTCAATCGCCAATCCCAATGTCACATTCCGCAACAACGAGGGTGCGTCAGCAGGTTTGGGCGCTGGTCAGCAAGAGGTTGACGATGCAAGTCGCGCGACCAAAAAACTCACCGCCGCTATCTACCTGTTTGCTGCAACCAGCTCTGCAACTTATCGCGATTATGTTGATTCCAAAGCAACCAATGCGACCAGTTGGGTAGATGTGTGGAATGAACCAGAAGTATCTGCCTGGCTCTATTACGCCAGTTTGCCCGACGCGACCAGCAACATCGCCGATACAGTGAAAAGCCAATACCAAACAGCACTGAACGCAAATCACAACTGGCCTGCCGTGCGCAACAGTGAAGACCCGTATAGCGCATATATCGGTACCAGTAACTTTACCTGGGGCAGTAACCGCACTATTTCGCGCAAAGGGCTGACCTTTCACAACCTGATCGATTACAACATCAGCGGCACCGACAGCGCCGAAGTACGCAATGCCGCGCTTGGCTATTTGCACTATCTTCACGGCACCAACCCGCAGGGCATGGTGTACCTATCCAATATGTACTGTCTCGGTGTGCACAGCTCGGTCAATGAGTTCTACCATTCTTGGTTCACCAATGGCAGCCCCCTGTGGGATAGAGTTGGAACCTCAACCTATGGCCCGGCGCCCGGCTTTCTCGTCGGCGGCCCCAACCCCTCCTACGATTGGGATGGTAACTGTACTTCGGCTAACCCCAACGCTGGTTGCGGTTTAGCAGCACCCAATCCGCCTAAGGGTCAACCGGCGATGAAAGCCTACTTGGATTTCAATACCAGTTGGCCGCTCAACTCCTGGCAGGTGACGGAAAACCATAATGACTATCAGGTTGCCTATATCCGCTTGTTGTCGAAGTTCGTACCTAAGCCCTAAACCTCGGTTTGACACCACAACATCACAGCGTCATGATGTTGTGGTGTCAACCACGAGGCCATTCCCATGAGCCAATTATCCAAGCGTTCAACCATTTATTTTGATCCGCAACTTCATCAAGCACTCCGCCTAAAAGCTGCTTCGACCCATGTGTCGCTATCTGAATTGGTGGATGAGGCCGTGCGTTTGCTGATGAACGAAGATCAGCAAGATCTCAAAGCCTACGCTGATCGCGTGAGCGAGCCGGAAATCAGCTATGAAGTGCTGCTTAACGATTTGAAGGCGAATGGCAAACTATAAAATCACCTTCAAAAGTTCCGTAGCGAAAGATCTGCGCGTTTTTCCGTCGGCTGACGTGCAGCGAATCCTTAGTCGTATTGATAAACTTGCCGAAAATCCCCGTGCACATGGCTGCATCAAACTTAGCGGCCATGAGTTGTATCGCGTCCGGCAAGGGAGTTACCGGATTGTTTATGAGATCCGCGATGGTGAATTGGTTGTGGTGGTGATCAAGGTTGCACATAGATCTTCTGTTTACATAGATTAATGCTGTCTCTTCATTAAAATATTCAGGGCCGATGTGATAGAAACCAGTGTTATTTCCAGCGTTGATTTTTTTATCCGCTACGCCTGTATAGGGCAGCTGATTCTGTTGATGGCTTATTTGCTCTATAAACCTTACAGCAAACAATCCAGTTGGCGCGCGCAAATAATTCCACTGATGTTAGCGCTGGGTATTGTCGCTTACCTATTGTTAACTGCACCTTACTCTCCTCGCCCACAGGGATTTATTCGCAGCATATTGCTGATGTTCACCCATAGCATGCCGGTTTTTCTATGGTTGTATGGCAAGCAAGTATTTGATGATAGTTTCGATCTGCAGCGCTGGCCGCTGTGGGGAAAAACGGTATTGGCGCTGCTGGCGATTTTCTATCTGTATGTTTTTCTTGTCAGAGGTGGCGGTGGCTATCTGCAAATGGCAAGTCACGTCATAGCCTTAATATTTATTATTCATCTATTGCTGAGTGTAATTCTCACCTGGCGTCTGGATTTGGTAGAGCAGCGGCGCACAGCGCGCTTTTGGTTTGTTCTGCTGGTAGGGTTGTTTTTTCTGATGTTGGATGTGGTTGAGCTGAGCAAGACGCATCTTAATCGCCACCAGATCTTTATGTTAATGAACGCCTCCATTTGCTTGATAGGAACCAGCCTGACGGCAGCGTTATTATTTTTTCACGAGCAGACATCAAAAACTGCATTCGTATCTAACACAAGCTCAGGTGTTGCGCGCTATTCGCGTTTGATTCCGCAAGAAAATGCGCTCGCTAAAAAACTGCAGGCCTTTATTGATGACGCCGCTTATTTGCAAGGAGATCTCAGTATCAGCAAATTGGCGGGGCAATTAGAGTGCCCGGAACATCATTTACGCAAACTGATTAATCAGTCGTTGGGCTATACCAACTTCAATGCCTTTTTAAATCACTATCGTGTAGCAGAAGCTCGTAAGCGGCTGGTTGCAACTTCTTTGCCAGTGCTGACAATTGCGTTGGATCTGGGTTATGGCTCGATCGCCTCTTTTAATCGTGCGTTTAAAGAATCGGAAGGTACCACACCAACCGCCTTTCGAGCTGCAGCGCAAAACCCCAGCTGAAGTGAATACACCGCAATCTCGCCGATCATTTTAAAATTGATCAGCTTTTTTAGATTTTACTAAGCCACAGTGACTTGTTTTCAGCAGAGTGTGTTTTCTACTAATACGCGATGGTGAAAGACAATGTGCAGAATCCCTTATAAAAAAATATTCCTGATTTCTTTAGCGGTGGCAGCAATTTGGTTTACCAGTCCGATCTATCAGTTCCTCGCTTATGAAGGCAGGGTACCTATGTGGTTTCCGGAGGATATAACCGCACCGGATCAGTACCCGCAAACAACAGGCTTTTCAGCACATCCGCAATCTGTATCAGCACTGAACCTATTGTCGCAACACCGCGCCAAAATTCATGCACCGGCTATGTCTGCCGCCGTGGCGGTCGATGGAAAAATAATTTGGGCGGGTGCGGTGGGCTGGCAAAATATTGAAAGGAAAATTCCCGCAACTGAGCAGACACAATTTCGCATCGGTAGTACCTCCAAAGCAGTAACGGCGACGTTGTTAGCGAAATTATTTCAGGAGGGAAAAATAGCTTTGGATAAACCCATCTCGCATTACTATCCCAATTTACCCAATTCACAATGGAAAACAATTACGCCGCGGCAGTTGGCTTCCCATTCCAGTGGTCTGCCGGATTATCTGGATAACTATGGCGATTTGTGGGGAATGTATTACCTATTCAAACTGGATAAGCGCTACACCTCAGTCAGTGAATCACTGGAGGTATTTGACGATACTTCGCTGTTGTTTAAGCCGGGTAGCCAATTTCATTATTCCAGTTTTAATACTGTTTTACAGAGTGCGGTGCTGGAAAAAGCGGCGGGTGAGCCATTTATTAACGCCATGCGTACCCGGATTTTTAATCCCTTAGGGATGAATTCCACCGGTGCAGAATATGAACTCTCCCAGCCCAATGCCTTGGCCAGCTTCTATTGGAATAAAGATGGAAAACACCCGGCATTTCGCTCCTGGCAAAGCGTGGATCTAAGCCACAGGTTGGCTGGCGGCGGCTTTATTTCAACGCCTTCCGACATGGTCAGGCTGGGTTCCGCCTGGCTGGATAATAAATTCATCTCACCCGCAACACGCCGACAATTCTGGCAACCGCAGAAATTAAGTAACGGCTCAACTAACTCACAAAACTATGCATTGGGTTGGCGCTGGGCAGATTATCAAGATGAAAATGGGTCTGTTCACAATGCCAACCACGGGGGAGTATCGCGCGGATCGCAATCTTGGCTGATGGTGATACCTGAGAAAAACATGGCAGTTGCCATCATGATCAATGCCACCGTGGAAGAATTTTGGGATTTTGGTCAGGTAAGCATGCTATTGGCTCGCCTGTTCTTCTAAATATATGTTTCTTTTTAGCCAAAAAACTTGCTAATAAGTTTCGAAAGACTAAAATATCTTTCAAATCGAAACTTATTGGCAAGTTAAAATGACCAAACGCAATACCCAACAGCGCCGTCGGGCGATTATTGATCTGCTTAATGACAGTGGCGACGTCAGTGTAGAGGCGTTGGCGGAGCAGTTTTCCACTTCGGAGGTCACTATTCGCAAGGATTTATCCGCGCTGGAATCCAACGGTTTGCTGCTGCGTCGCTATGGTGGCGCAATCCCCGTGCCCAAGGAATTGATGACTGACCCAGTGGAAAAAATTTCACTTCGTAAGCAAGCCATTGGTAAAGCCGCCGCCGAACTGATCCGCGACCACAACCGCATTATTCTCGACAGCGGTAGCTCCACCACCTCTGCCCTTTTACCGGAACTGTCCCATAAGCAGGGGCTGGTGGTGATGACCAACTCCCTCAGCATCGCCAACGCCCTGCGCGAGCTGGAAAACGAACCCACTATTTTGATGACCGGCGGTACCTGGGACCCTAAATCCGAAGGCTTTCAAGGTCAGCTCGCCGAGCAGATTTTGCGCTCCTACAACTTCGATCAGTTTTTTATCGGCGCCGATGGGCTGGACTTGGAGCGCGGCACTACCACTTTCAACGAACTCTACAGTCTCAGCCGGGTGATGGCCGAAGTCGCCCGCGAAGTGATTGTGATGGCGGAATCAGAAAAAATCGGACGCAAAATTCACAACCTCGAACTGCCTTGGTCGGCGATCAAAGTGCTGGTCACTGATGATGGTATTGATGCAAAAGACAAACAGAAAATCGAACAACAAGGTGTGCAAGTGATTATTGGTTAAACCCCCTCCCAACCTCCCCCTTAAAAATAGGGAGGGGCTTTCACTCCCCTCTGAAAGCAGTGAGGAGCCTGAGTTCCCTCCCTCTTTTCAAGGGGAGGGTTAGGGAGGAGTTAAAAAAATATTTTTACTACTACTAAACAGCTTTAAGGAGAAAAATTATGTGTGGAATTGTCGGCGCTGTAGCGCAACGTGATGTGGTGGATATTCTGGTGGAAGGGTTGCGCCGCCTCGAATATCGCGGTTATGACTCTGCCGGTGTGGCAGTGGTCAATAGCAGCGGTGATTTACAACGCCTGCGCCGTTTGGGCAAAGTTAAAGAGTTGTCCGATGCAGTACACAGCAGCCCAACACCCGGCGGCACCGGCATTGCGCACACCCGTTGGGCGACACACGGTGAGCCGAGTGAGCGCAATGCGCACCCGCATGTATCGCAAGAACATATCGCGGTAGTACACAATGGTATTATCGAAAACCACGCAAATTTACGTCGCCTGTTGCAAGAAGAAGGTTATGTATTTACGTCCGATACTGATACCGAAGTCATCGCCCACTTGGTACAAAAAGAATTAAAAAATAGCGACAGTTTATTAGCGGCAGTACAAAAAACCGTTAAACAATTACACGGCGCTTACGGCACAGTGTTGATGGATAAAAACGACGCATCGCGTTTAGTGGTTGCACGCTCCGGCAGCCCCTTAGTAATCGGTTTGGGCATTGGCGAAAATTTTATCGCTTCCGATCAGCTTGCACTTTTGCCTGTTACTCGCCGCTTTATCTTTTTGGAAGAAGGCGACGTTGCCGAAATTACCCGCACCAGTATTCGTATTTTCGATAAGGATGGTGTCGCCGTTGAACGTCAAATTCACGAATCTACCGCGAGCTACGATGCCGGCGATAAAGGCCAATATCGCCACTTTATGCTCAAGGAAATTTACGAACAACCCAACGCGGTGATGAATACCCTCGAAGGTCGTTTGAGCAATGAATCGGTAATGGATGAAACCTTTGGCAATGGCGCCGCTGAATTATTTAAACAAGTAAAACACATTCAAATCGTCGCCTGCGGTACCAGTTATCACTCGGCAATGGTTGCACGTTATTGGTTGGAAACATTTTCCGGTATTTCCTGCAACGTCGAAATCGCCAGCGAATTCCGCTATCGCAAATCGTTTGTGCAGCCCAACAGTATGGTGGTCACCATCAGTCAATCCGGTGAAACTGCAGACACGCTCGCCGCATTGCGTTTGGCCAAAGAGCTCGGCTATTTAGGCAGCTTGAGTATTTGCAACGTCGCCGGTTCATCGCTAGTGCGCGAATCGGATCTTGCGTTTATGACCCGCGCCGGAGCAGAAATTGGTGTGGCTTCTACCAAAGCCTTTACCACGCAACTGGTCGGTTTAGCGATGCTGGTTTTAGCCATCGGCAAATACAACGGCCTCTCTGCTGCACAACAACAAGAAATGGTTGTCGCGTTAAAAAATCTTCCAACAAAATTGGAAGAGTCCTTAGCGCTTGCACCAAAAATTGAAGCCCTCGCCGAAGAATTTGCCGATAAACACCACGCACTCTTTTTAGGCCGTGGCGATCAGTATCCCATCGCGATGGAAGGTGCACTGAAACTAAAAGAAATTTCCTACATTCATGCCGAAGCCTACGCCGCCGGTGAGTTAAAACACGGTCCACTGGCACTGATCGATGCACACATGCCGATCATCGTTGTCGCACCGAATAATGATTTGTTGGAAAAATTAAAATCCAACGTCGAAGAAGTGCGTGCACGCGGCGGCATCTTGTATGTCTTCGCCGATGAAGATGCCAAATTTGAATCAGACGCAACCATGCGTGTAATCAATGTTCCGCATATTCACCCCTGGTTAGCGCCCATTCTCTACACCTTGCCACTGCAATTGCTGAGTTATTACGTGGCGATTATTAAGGGTACAGATGTAGATCAACCGAGGAATTTGGCGAAGTCGGTGACGGTAGAATAGTCCGATAACTGGCAATTCGGCAGTTGTCTGTTTAAAATAATTAGTGATACTTTAAAATAAATGGCGATACTTTAAAATAATTAGTGATACTAACCCAGTAGTGACCTATATTTGATCAAAATAGGTTGCCACTGGGTTTTTTATGTCCAAGAATCCCGAAAAAACTAAGGAAATCAAGGCTAAAGCGGAAAGGCAGATAGCTTCGCGTTTAGCTAACGGCGCTGGTTCAGGCGCCGGAAGAGCCTATAAACCCTATTTGACTGTCAGGGATGTGAACTCCAGGGGAAGGTATAATCGCTCGCCCAGCGTTACGGTGGGTCGCGTTCACCAGTTGCTATCCGACCTTGAATACCATGTATTGCTAATGCTGGATTGGGATTCGCAGGTGACCGATATCCGCGAACAATTTCCGGTGCCTCTTGAGGAATCACAAGCTATTGCACGTGAGATGGGGATAGCTCATCTGAGCTATCAAGGTACAGACGAAGTCCTTACCACAGACTTTCTGGTTGATCTGAATATCCAAGATAAAACTATTCGCAGGGCAATATCCGCAAAATACGTCGAAGAACTTGATAATCCGCGCGTACTGGAAAAGATGGAATTGGAACGTCGCTACTGGTCGTCCAAGGGCATACAATTTAACCTGGTAACTGAGCTGGAAATTCCAGCCTTACTTCAAAAGAATGTAAAGTGGTTTCATCCTTACATGAATCACTTCGATTTAAGTACCCCCGAACAACAACAAGAATATTTTAGGATATTGCTCGCCGCAATTAATCAGTCACCCTCACAAAAAGTTACCGCTATAACTACCCGATTAGATGATGAATATAACATTGATCCGGGTACCCATCTGGCTTTACTAAGACAGTTCCTTGCCCAGCGGGCGTTCTACTTTGATATCGAAGCGTTAACAATTGTGAACTTAAGGGCAAGAGACCTTGCACCTTCGCATTTTTGGCTCGAACAGGATTATGAATATGCTGTTGGTGAATGATGTCTATGAGTTCGCTGGTCACCGCTACCGCATTTTATGGGGCGAACCGAAGACGATTTACTGGATAAATGTAGATGCTGAAAACGCCCTACCTCAGCAGGTCGAGCGTGCTGTTTTGATTGAACACCTTGCTAATCAAGAGATGCGCTGGATCGACGATCCTTTCGAATTATTCATCTTGAACCCAACCAAGCAATCTCAATGGGCAAAAGACATCCAAAAAAAGGCGTGGGAAATGGTGGGGCCTTACGTTACTAACGAGCCTGCCATTTATGAACGCGGTTCGCGTGGCAAGATGATCCAGGCGATGGTTGTGAAGCATGAGACCACTAAAGCTTTGGTATACAGAAAACTGAGAGAATATTGGCAACGTGGTAAGAGTCCAAATGCGCTGTATCCGGATACAACGAATAAAGGGAGTCCGAATAAACCCAAAGCCATCACCGATAAAAAGCGTGGGCGTCCTCGCAAAGTAGCGCTAGGTACCGGCACCAATATCACAGCAGAAATAGAAAAAATATTTCGTACCGTTATCAAAGTGTACTACTTAACAAAAGACGAAAATACGGTTCGGTTCGTATACCGCAGGGCGTTGTTTCTGCTTGGGTTTGATAGCTCTAAGAAAAACAACGAAGAGCAGTTAGCCGAGGCTCCAACCTATGAACAATTTTATTACTTCCTCCAAAAGGAAGTGACAGACACTGAAAAAATTAAAAAACGACTCGGCGAGATTATTTACCAGAAGGACTACCGTCCTGTCCTGGGGTCATCGACGGCAGGTGCAATGGGACCTGGCAGCCTATACCAGATCGATGCAACGATTGGCGATGTTTATCTGATTGATGAGGAGACTCGAAGCGTTATTGTTGGTCGCCCAGTAATTTATATCGTGATCGATGTATTCAGCCGAATGATTACTGGTGTGCACGTAGGATTGGAGGGGCCATCATGGGTAAGTGCAATGTTTGCGTTGGCAAACACCATGTTCGACAAGGTGCGATATTGCGCAAGTTACGGTATTACTATTAATCAAGACGAATGGCCAGTCATTGGTAAGCCTGAAGCTATTCTTGGGGATAAAGGTGAGCTAATAGGAAAAGCAGTAGAAGTGCTTTCCGAGGCATTATTTATTAACGTCCAAAACACTCCATCGTTCAGAGCAGATTGGAAAGGCATTGTAGAACAACAATTTAGAACACTGCAGGCTGACTTTAAACCTTACGTTGAAGGTTACGTCACTAACACCATCGTTAAAAAACGTGGTGGTTCGGATTATCGACTGGACGCCGAACTTACATTAAGAGATATCACTCGCATCATTATTAATTGCGTCATTATTTATAACACCACACATGCAATGGAATATTACGATCCCGATCGCGATATACCAACAAATCTTCCCCTTATCCCGTTAGCATTATGGAACTGGGGAATACAAAATCGTACAGGTAAGCTTAGGGGCGTCAACGAAGAACTTGCTGCCGTCAACTTGATGCCCCATAAAGAAGTACCTGTTTCCGAACTGGGCTTGAATCTTTTTGGTTGCTATTACAGCGCCGCGATTGCGGTTAAGGAAGGATGGTTTGAAAGGATTAAAGGGCAATCAATGAAGGTGTTAGTCGCTTACGATCCGCATTGTGCGGACACGATTTATTTTCGTCCGGATGGCAAGTACGACAAATTTATTCCTTTTGAGCTTACCGAACGAAGTCGAGCTTTTCGAGGCTTAACATTTTGGGATGTATGGAGAATTCAGGAAGAGCAAGCCAAAACAGGGGCGCGGTCGAAACTCACAAAGTTGAAAGGTGAATTAACGCGCGATAAAAAAATTGAAGAGATCGTTGAGGAAGCTCGGTCAAAAAACCAAGACATGTCTCACCTGCCAAAATCTCAACGAACCGCCAACATCCGGGAAAACAAGAAAAATGAAATTGATCTTAATCGTGCCCGAAACGGCGTGATGCCGCCACAATCGAAACCAGAAAAGTTTCCAGTTAAAAAAAATAATGTGGTTTATCTGTCAGGCGAAAAACCGCAAGATTATAGCGTCCCTAATATGCTAGATATCATTTACGGGGACGATGATGGAAATTGATAACAATAAAATAGAAATCGCTGAGTACAAGGATCACGGTTTACCTGAATACACAGATAACCCGTTTATCAGCGCGTTACCGCTAGTAAAGAATTTTCAATCAGTTCTTAAAGACATGATAGTCCCACCATCATTTGATGAGAGGGAACTTAACCTGGATTGGCATCAGAGAATTCATGCGCTGCAAAGATTAACCCACCAGTTTTTCCAGCCGAGAGTACAGCATGGTGTGTTGGAGCAAAAATTTAGCGTACTGATTCGTCAAGGCTATATCGGAAGGAATCCCGCTACAGCAGCTTTCAAAAAACATTTAAACAATGGCTATGATCGGATTGTTAATAAAGATATTACACTAACAGTAAGAAAAGAAGTTGAGTCTACCGCGGTCGGTTTTTCCATCGTAGGACTATCTGGCTGTGGCAAAACCAAAGCAGTACAAAAATGCCTTGAGGCTTATCCCCTGGCAATTTTTCATCCTGAGCTTCACATAATCCAAATTCCTTGGTTGAAGCTTGAATGTCCGCGCAATGGATCATTGACCGAGCTTTGTTATAACTTCTTTCGAGCTGTAGATGGTCGTATAGGTACCCAATACTTTAATACCTACTGTAAACCCAGAGTAAGTGTAGACAGTTTGATCGCTGAAATGGCCCAAATCGCGAACCTTCATGCAATAGGTGTGTTGGTGATAGATGAGATCCAGCATTTAAGTAAGAAGCGATCAGGAGGCGAAGAGGCAATGTTGGATTTCTTCGTCACCTTAACTAACTCTATAGGAATACCTGTAGTATTTGTTGGTACACCTAAGGCGCGAAATCTTTTTGCAACAGATTTTAAAATGGCGAAACGCACTACAGGATTAGGTAATGTCTTATGGGATCGCATACCACAAGATGATGAATGGAATAGATTAGTGAATTATATTTGGAAGTACCAATGGTTGCGCAGTAAGGGAAATTTAACGCAACAAATAACTGACACTCTTTATGACTTGAGCCAGGGAGTGATCGACATTCTCGTGAAACTTTACGTTCTATCACAATGGCGGGCAATGATTCTCGGTAAAGAAATATTGACCGTTGAGTTAATAAAAAAAGTTTATGAGGATGATCTGCAACCCGTCCATAAAATGCTTCAAGCACTTCGCGGCGGAAATCCTGAAGAAATAGCCAAGTATGGTGATTTAGTAATGCCTGAGGTAGAGGCTAAGCTCCTTCAGGCACTGGAAGAACAAAAACATTTTACCAGTGAGATCGATCAGCCAATATCGCGACTCGATAATGACAAAATAAATACCATCATGGCGGCGGCTGAACTGATTGGAATTAATAGGGATATAGCTGTCCCGCTTATAGAGGCAGCTCTAAAGGAAGATCCAAATCTGGACACTATGCAAGTTGTTCACAGAATGCTGAATCTATTACATTCGACCCCAACACCACCGAAAGTTAAAACTCCATCTAAAAAGCCTAAAGTTTCTCTATGGGATCAGTTACAAGAAAACGATATTCGTTATATTTATAGTCAACGTGGAAATTCGACAATGCATGAGGCATTGAAAACTGTAGGCATAGTTGCTGCTGTCAGCGATTGCCTAAAGGTGAGCTAGGTGCTGGGGTATTTCCCTGTACCCTACCCAGACGAATTGCTCTATAGCGTTATAGCCAGATATAAACTACACCAAGGTATTATTTCGGATAGACAAATAGTTAACGATCTATTTGGCTCCCCAAATGTAGCCGCCGTTGTTGATTTTCCAGGGCATTTGTTAGATCTCCAACAAAAAACCTACCACCTGACACACATAACGGCAGTCCAATGGTTAACGAAGCATAGTCTCTACCCCGCATATAAATATTTCCTGCAAGCAGACAGAAACGAAAATGTTGTCCAGTCAGTATTATCGGGCAAAGCTTGGGATGTTCACACCAGAATAGGGGTCGCTGCCTCAAACATCAAAGTACCGAAATTTCTCCGCCTCTGTAAACATTGTTACCGTCAAGAATTAGAACTGTTTGGTGAACCCTATTGGCACCGGCTGCACCAGTTATCCGGTGTAATGGTATGTCCGGCCCATAAAGAGTATTTGTATGAAACGGATGCCTTGTTTCGACCACAAGGTAAATATGAATTTTTTCCTGCAATCAATGCCAGCCTGGTAAGAAAGATTCCATTAGATTTGACTACGAAGCAAAAACAGAAACTGGTGCAGTTAAGCCAGCATATTGATGAGTTAATAAATCTGGATTTAGATGTTTCTATATCATTAGCTCAATGGACTCACTATTACCGGCAGCTTGCAAAAAAACACTCATATTCAAATAAAAGCCGTGCGGATCATAATGCCCTAGCTAATCATCTTGAGGCGTACTGGTCTATACCGGTACTGGACACACTCGGATTATCTTTAAGCGACACTCTATGGTTAGTAAATTTATTTCGAAAACATAGAAAAAGTTTTCATTACCTCTGCCATTTAGTAGTTTGGCAGTCACTGAACGATATTTCGCCATGTTCGGAAATCATTTGTGCGCAACAATTAATTCCACCTGAACAAGTTCTAATTTCACACGAAGTAAAGATCGACGCTGCGGTAATTAAAGTAAAACGTCACCAATGGAAAGCTGCTATTGCTACTTATCAGAAACAAGGCGTTAAATGGTTAAGGACCATAGGTGGCTATAGTGCCTTGTACGCTTGGTTATATCGCAATGATCGAATTTGGCTTAGTCAAAATAAACCTTGTCAGGCGCTAAGAAATACGAAACAATTTGTTGTCAACTGGGGCCAGCGCGACAAAGAATTTTTAAAACATATAAAGGATTTAAAGAAGGCTGGTGCTTTACATAATAATCATGGCAGAAGAAGTACGTCATGGATTATTAAACAATCTGGGCAGCATGCATTGATTGAAAAAAATCAGGATAAACTGCCAAAAACTATCAAGTTCATCAAAGACCTTTCTGAGTCACCAGATACTTACCGTAGACGTAGAATTGAAAGTGTTATCTATGCTTTAATTAAGCAACACCAATCGTTAGAGGTATGGATAATCCTTCGCAAAGCTGGCATACGCAAAGAATATCAAACGCAATCAATCATAAAAAACATAAATTATTTGAAAAGGAAATTGTCACTTGAAGCTTCACGCATCATTCAGGAAGATACCTGAAAACGCAAAACTGATAAGCTTTGGAAACTGTTTTCGCTATTCCGAAAGCAATTGGAACATTGCGTGTGAATTTGAGCTACCAGACTCAACTAAATCTAAAATTACATTAGCAGTAGAAGCTTTGCCGGCATTAGCAATTGGTAGGGTTTACCCCAAAGACAAAATTGTTAGACCTAAATCTAACTATTGCGCAATCGACTTACCCTCTACATCGTCATGGTCAATTCAAACCATGGCAGATTATGAAAAGTTTACCACAAGAAAAAAGCTTTCCAGTGAGTATGCAAATCAGCTGCTTTTCAGGTTTTCATTCAAAGGACGTTATGTTTGGATTCCGTGCATAGAATTAGCCAGAGTTCTGTTTTTTAAAACCGCGTTTAATACCAGGTCAGCATTTTATGAAGCAAACTTGAATAGATTGATTGATGTGGAGCTGGACGGATCACATGCGCACATCAGGTTAAGCGAGTCTTATCCACATAGTCTGTTAGATATCAAGGCCCATCAAAGTTATATTGCTTGGCTCAATTTAAACCCTGAAGTGACAAATAGTTATTTATCCATATTCAAGAGCATTTTTGAAACATCAATCGAGAAATCAAACGCACAGTTGTGGCTATTCCGATTTGAACCGTTTGATATGCGCGACGTATTTATTCGCGCTTACACACAAAATCATGGCAGGAATATCTTGGTGGAAGAAATTTCCAGCGTAGCTAGCTTGCCTATGACAGATCAATTTCATACGGTGAGTTTTCATCATCCGTTAGATATAAAATTTGAAAAAGATAAGGTGCCAAAAGAGGATAAAAAGCCGGGGGGTAAAAGGCCACCTGAAAATATTGATCCAGAAACAACTGTTGATGAAAGTCCATCAAATTTGAGCAGGGCCAGGATATTAGACGTTCCGAAAGGAGCACTTTACTTCAATGAAATATTGAATACTCAGCGAGTCTTCGAAATTCAGGTAGTAGAGGTGGGCGCTAAAGCGGAATCAAAAAAAGATGAAGACGATCAAGAACCGAAAAACACAACGCTGAGCGTTTTGGGCGGTAAGGGAAAGGGAAATCATAAGTCCGCAGACTTTAAATCACTGGACGATACATCGCCCTCTGATGTTGGCTTTTTTAATTATATTCGAAGCGCGTTAGGGCAGCTTAAAGCCATCGAACATCTCGGGGTGGCAGAAATCTATGAAAAAGCCGACATCATCCAGTCATCCCACACTAAGAAGTTTATATACATTAAGGGAAATACAAAGCGAGCATTTCTTTACGCTCAGCTGGAAATTGCTGGCGGGGACCGCATCCATGTAATCGAAATTGATCTCAGCGATGATCATAGTTTGACTACCCTGGCCTTTCGTCTTCGCGATGACACAACGGTGGAAAATACTATCAAAGCCATTTTGGATGATCTCGTAAAAAAGTCGGGGCATTGGGACAGGGAAAGACTACAGCGGCTGACGCTCATGCATACCTGTGTACGGCATCCGAATGAGCTGAAACCTGATATGCCTGAAACTGTATATAAGAACTGGGCAATGCGAATTGCGAATGCTTTCTAGTCATCAATTTAAATGAAGATAGTTCGTTCTCGATCATGGAAATATCTCTCCGAGAAACACCTATTATTTTTCATTGCTGGAAGCAATCGGTTATAGGTCCTGTGTGATCAATATGGATCTATTTTGATCGAAATAAATCTACCGGGCAAACATGGATTGCCGCCAGAAGATGCAGTTTCTATAGAAATTATACTTGACGCTCTGGTAGAGCAAGCCGGATATGTGACAAATGATTGACTGACCAACTCTCTGATATGGCAGCTTACGCCTCTCATCCTAAAGATCTGATCGAAGCGCTAGAACAAATCGATTACATCCTGTGGCTAAAAGATTTAACCTGTCGATGCGAGCTTATTGAAGATGGCAAAAATCTAAAGCGATTTTAGGCTGGACCAAAGTAATGGGGTAACTGTTATTTTCTGAAAGATCTAAACGATGTTGCCTTAAAAAGTATGGAATTAAACACCTGCGTAGAGTAACTCTCCATATCCATTTTTTATCGATTAATTTCATACCATATTCCTTTGCGATAACAGCTCGTTGAGCACTATTAAGCCTGTCTACAGGCTTTACATCCACCACAACTGTTTCGTGCCAGTCAATATCATCGTCTACCGGAGTCACACATTGTGATTTAACTAAAGTAGCAGACAAAATACGATGCAAAACGAAATCGGAAAATTTTTCTCGTTTTGAATCGTAAGCACGAATGTGCCATCGAGTTCCAGTAAATACAAGGGCGTGCGGCCATATCTCTCGAACGGCTTCATCGGGGGAAGTTAGTGATTGATAGCGTATTTTGACGCCATAATGTTGGTGTATTGCTCGGGTTATTTCGCGAAGAACTTTTTTGTCCAACAATGTGGTAGGGGCCGGTAACGACGTTGCTGATACTTCGTAACCGATTCCGGCATAAACAACTGCAGAATTTGTCTCAATGTATGTTCTTAGCAGGGAGAGATATTCCTCAGACGAGCCTGAGCCAATATACGGCTTGAAATATTTTCCCGGACGGTACGCTCTGGCCGTAACGTCATACTCTAAATTTTTAGGGAATGCCTTTCTGTAAAGTGCGAAATCACGGGTTATATGATTAGCGCTGACACCAAAGATGGCAGCAACCCTTGGCCGCCCTACTAATCCTTCCCAGTAAGCTACAGCCTCTATGAATTGTAACCTTTGCCGCTGTGCATACGTGACATTTGCGATTTCAGTCATTGGCTATACTTAAAATGAGTAGGGTAATTACATAGATTATACCAACCAATTAAATTGCAGCAAACCTTATATTAGCTATATAATGAAACAACCATTTTTAACTTTGTTTTCTTTGATATGCGTAAAAAAGCAACAGAAAACTGGCTTGCCGCGCTTGGTTATCAAGCGGATCCCGATGCACTTCATGTGCGTGCAGGCAAAGCGCATTCGACTCATCCATATGGGCGAGAAGTTAACGCTATGCTAAGTAAAGATGGAGGAATTGGTGCTACTGCTGTTTTTGATGTAGATAATGTCCCAACGGTTTGTTTTGTAGAGGCCAATGCGAATCAAAAAAATAACTCTGCTTGGTTATCTTCTATACGTCAGAAAATTTGGAATCAGAACCTTGTATCACTACTGATGGTGGTAGATGGTGAAAAACTCATTCCATATCCCATAGAAAAAGACCACGACTCCGCGATCACGCTATCGCTATCTGCTGCATCTGAAAACAGCCCGTTTTCCATTCGTGATATTCAGTCTGGTGATGTTCAAAAACGACATGCAGAATGGTTTTCTATTGACGCCAGGGTCGATAGAGAGCTATTAAAAAATCTACACCATAGTGTTCTGCAGCTCATTGGTTTGGGTTTGGATCGTGACTCTGCTCAATTTCTACTCGGACAATGCCTCTTCGTCTCTTACCTTGAGCATCGGGAAATTGTTAGCCCCATTTATCGGGAACGTAGGCAGGTAGGCGTACTTCACGATCTTATCGCATCTCAAGATACTTCAGGCCTCACAAAGTTATTTAAATGTCTCAAACGTGACTTCAATGGTGATTTTCTTGATCCGGAGAATGCTCCGCATGCTGATTGGAGACAGTTAGATGAAAGTTCATTTCAGCTTCTTAACCAGTTTCTTTCAAGAGTTGATATTGAAACAGGTCAAGGATCTTTATGGAATTATGATTTTCGTTATATTCCAGTTGAGCTTATATCAGGAATTTATGAAACTTTTCTTGGTGATGACCAAGAGACTTTAGGTGCCTATTACACACCTAGACATCTTGCTAACCTTGCTGTTGATCATGCGTTCCAAAAATCAATTGATGTTGCGGATGAGATTGTTTTTGATGGTGCTTGTGGTTCTGGAATATTACTAACGACGGCATTTCGTCGCATGATTTCAGTTATTGAACATCAGACGAAAAAAGAGTTAAGTTTTAAAGCTCGCAGCCAATTGCTAGAGAAGGCTATTCGTGGCGGTGATGTAAGTAAGGCTGCATGCCGAGTAACAGCATTTAGTTTGTATCTATCGCTAATGGAAGATTTGCAGCCAAGTGACATTCTGTTATTGCAGGATGATGAACAAGTAAAGCTGCCCACGTTAATTGGTAAGACTATTTTATGTGGTGATGAAACAGGAGATTTTTTTTCATCCAAGCAAAGATTTGCTAATAAGGAATCTTGTACTGTGTTTCTTTCTAATCCTCCATGGTTTGAGCCCCCAGGAAGCTACAAAAATTTGCCCTACGAGGAGTGGGCAAAAGAACATAATTGCTTTTTACCCCATCGCCAAATTGCTGCTGCCTTTGCACATAAAGCATTAGAAACTACGTTTGATAATGGACGCGTATGCTTGATTTTACCGGTAAAGTTATTTACCGCTCCAACAAGCCAGCGCTTTTTGAAAGAGTGGCTTGCTAAATGCCAAGTAGACTGCATTATAAATTTTTCCGATATTAGGCGAATATTATTTTCAGGCGCAGTGCATCCATGTGTCATTGTAACCGGACAACGCAGGCCCACTGACCACAATAACCGAATTCCTCATAATGAATTTATTCGATATTGGGTGCCCAAAGCTGATGTGAGTATTGCATTTGGACGATTGACTGTTCATAGCGCAGATCGGCAGCAAGTTCTTGCACAGGAAGTGGCAGCCGATAATCAAGTCCTTCGTACCTATCTTTGGGGAGGGGACGTAGATGCTTCGTTGATTGGAAAGCTGGCAATTGAAGGTACAATTTCTGATTTGACTCAGGGGTCTGACGCACGCTGGCAGATCGTAAAAGGTTTTAACCAAAACCGGCACTCTTCTCCGCCATTATCGGTTGCTCCTCTAAAGAAAATGCGATTCTTGAATACTCGCGATATCCCGAGAGATTCACCTGTTCTTGACAAACAATTACTACGTGCATTCCCAAGCGATATACCATCTGTAGTGTCATATGGCTCTCAAAACGGTGCAGCATTTAGTGGTCCGCGAGTGCTATTTCCTGATGGTGCCTCAGCAGAGTTTGAAGTTAATGCCGTTTTTGCAAGCGAAACATTTTGTTTTAAACACTCCGTTGCTGCTATCTGTGGCCCTAAAGAAGATGAGGATTTACTACGTTTCTTAACGATGTATTTGCGTTCAAGTCTAGTGCGTTATCTTTTATTACATACGGCCTATTCATTGGTGGCGGAGCGTCCAAGAATTACTTTGGGAGAGGTTAATAACTTACCTTTCATACAACCACTCGATCATATTAATCCCAATCGTGCTAAAAAAATTGTTACCAAGGTTGCCGATATTACTCGTAAATGGGAGCAATCCGATATTTTTACACATTTCTCCTCAGCCGATAAATTTCGTGCTGAAGCAGATCGTTTGATATTCGAATATTTTGGTCTTACTGATAGAGACTCTGTTCTCGTTGAAGACGCATGCGCGGTGATGATCCCCAGTGTCCAACCCAATCGATACCTAAAGATCCGTACAGGATATTGTGATCTGCCAAATGCGGAGGATTTAGAATTACATTCTAATCTCCTTGAGAAAGAGTTACTTCGTTGGCAGCAAACGCTTGGTGGAAAAGGTGCGTTTAATATTCAAACAATTTCATATCAGCCACAAACTATCGGCGCATTCGGTATTGTTTGTATTTCTCTAGCTAAAAAGAGCATACCAGCTAGAATTCAGGTCGATGACAAAGCAATTCGTAGGTTTATAGAAATGTTAAAGACAGAATCACTTGTTCCTATGCAAGTGTGGTCCGAGCTATATCTAGCAGCTGATTTTTTGATTCAGGCTGGCGATAAAATATATCTAATAAAACCGTTAGTAAAACGTCTTTGGTTGCGTAGCCAAGCTTTGGTTGATGCGAAGCGTATTGTAGATGCAGTACGTTATTCTTCAAAAGCCTAAACTATAATAGGAAAGGAAACATGCATTTATCGGACGAGTGGCAATTACGATTTCCTGACGAAGTTGCTGTGGACGTGGTGAATTTAATCCGATCTACATGGGATTCATTAGTTTTTCGAAAAATACGTAAGTTTTCACCTGAAAGTAATGAACCCCATCTAACGCAATTTTTATGCGCAGTACTTAAAACTGAGTCCTTGAATGCGGGATTGAGTGGAAAATTTACGGCTGAAGAATCAGATCCGATTGCAAATTTAGAAACAGGTGTGCTTGAAAACCTTCATCGTTCGGATATTAGATACTTTTCGGATCGCGCAAATTTAGATTTAACTTTCGAATTCAAAAAACTTAGTGTGAAGAAAACAAGTTATAAAGCTTATAGCAAAAATGGAATGTTTCGATTTGTCAATGGAAAATATAGCCGCGATCAAAAGCTTGCATTTATGGTAGGAATTATTTCAGATAATTCTGTAGAGTGCGTTGAAGGATTGAAGCTGCATATACAGGATTTGGAAATTGTAAAGTTTTTAGAGATGCAAGAAAATGAAGAAAAAAGATACTTACATAAACCGTCCCATCCTCAGAAAACACTTTCAAATTTTGATACGCAACATCAACGATCTGCATTAAGCAACCCGTCAAAAATTGTCTTATGTCATTTGTTTTTGACCTATGGGAGCGCCGCAGATAACGGTTAATATTTATATATAAATTTACTTTTTGTAACGCTCAGCAATGTTTTAGTCTCAAGTAATTTTTATATTTTTATTGGTAAGGATAAATTTTGTCGAAATTTAGACATATCTACTAGCCTATTATAGAACTAGAAGAATGAAATATTTGGAGAAATTTAATCAATAAAAGTGATTATGGACTCAAATGTCACTGATTAAAATTTGTATTACTTAAATAGGGAGATTTGTATGGATATATTTTTACAGCAAATGATGAGAGTTATTTCGGAGAGCTTCAATAGAAACATTCAGTTTATAATTGAGCTGTTCACTCATTTTAATCGTTTCATGTCGAAGATTCGGAATGAGAACATCTCCTTTTCGTCCGCCGTTCCGTTTTCATTGACCGTTGCGGTCACCATGTCATTTTTTGAGGTCATCGTATACCTTCTTAATAAAAATGAGCTTGGCCCTCTAGTTTTTTGCTACATGGTTTTTTTCACTTGGTTCATGATCGTGATATGCGGAATGGCTTTGTGGCTCACATCCATTCTATTCCGTGGTTCTGCGTCCATGTTAAAAACGATCACTGCGTTTCAATTTCTATCCGTAGGTTTTGTGTTTATACGAATGCTTGAATTACCGTCGCTGATGGTCACACATAAAGTTATTTTGTCGCAGTCAGAGCCTTTTCAAAAAGATATTTCGAGCTTGATATCCCAAAGCGTTTTACAGAATTCATTTTCGTTCACCAGTTCCATTTTGGTATTGGGCGGTTATTTAATTTTGGGATACTGGACTTATCGCATGTTGCGCGTTGTCCATCAACTTCGTTGGTGGCAAGCGGTGGGTGCGACCGGCTTTGGTGCCTGGCTCACCAGCGCTGCGGTAACCTATGTTCAATACCCAATCGTCCAAATTTTATTATTTGCCAATCAGGCGTAGTGGATGGCTAAGCCAAGTTTCCAAGTTTGTTGGCGCCTAAATTACCCTCTTAGAACTCATTACAAATCTGTTATTCCATTGGCATTATAGGTGCTTAAAAAACATCACATTCTTATGTTAGGATAAATGCTAAAGGCGACATTTTGTCCCTTTTTGTCTAACTCATTTTCTTGGGATGGTTAACATGGCACTTTCTATAGGTGAGTTCTCCAAGGCGACAGGATGCGCCATCGAGACGATTAGATACTATGAGCGGGAAGGGATAATTTCCAAACCCTCGCGCACTCTAGGTGGGCACAGGTTGTACAGTAAGGCAAATTTGCAGCAAATGCGGTTTGTGTTAAAAGCGCGACAGATGGGGTTCAGCCTCGTCGAGGTTAAAGAGTTGCTGAATTTGTCGCAAGATAGCGAGCAACCCTGTCAGGAAGTATTGGATATGGCAGATCGTAATTTGGACGCGATTCAAAAGAAAATAGATCAGCTCGCAAGTTTTAAAGAGGAGCTGAAAGGCCTGACTAGTACCTGTAAAAATTGTTGTGCTGGTAAATCGAGTGCTTCCGAGTGCAATATTATCGAAGCTATGCATTCGCTTGCTTACAGCGCGTAAAAAAAAGGGGCAACGTAAGTTGCCCCTTTTTTTTAATCAGCAAGTGATAAACCGCTTGGCACAGATTTGGGAACCGTATGCCGCAAGTCTAAATGCTCTGGATCAGTGAGTGCAAACATGAACGCCATCAAGTCCTTGAACTCATTCTCCTGCAAGCGAATCTTAGGAATTTCAATTCGCTGCTCAATTTCATAACGGGTGTTTGGATTATTGGCAGCGATAAAGTCCAGTTCATCCAAATCCAGTCTTGACGGTAAAACGCATTGGGAAATATCGTAATTATTCAACGATTTTTTAGCATCCAAATGGTGCTTAACTACGTCTTCTAACATATCAAATGCACCATCATGACCCCACGGACCAGTGAGTGCTATGTTTCTTAAAGGAGGGGTACGGAATTTATAGCGGTCGTTAATATCTTTAGTCACACCTTCCCTTCCGAAGTCTTCGCGACCATCAAACCCTACTCCACCGAAACCAGGGCCAATCTGTGGAACACCAATGGCATGAAATTTTTGATCCGTCAGGAATGGACCATTGTGACAAGACGCGCATTGGGCTTTACCGGTGAACAATTTAAAACCCCTTGCTGCCTCCTTACTAATCGCACCTTCATCACCATTCAAATAGCGGTCAAATGGAGTGTTCAATGAAGTTCGGAACGAGCTGTTTTGAAAATGCGCGATAGCTCGACCAACGTGCACAATGTTAAATTCGTTGATATCTCCCTTTAGCTCAGGATAGGCTGCAAGAATCATCGGGTGGTAATTAGGTTGTGCTTTGATACGCTCAACCAATTTGGTCCACACTGGAGTAAACAGCGAACCTTGCGCAGCAGCAGCGGCAGAAATCTCGTTTTCGTTAGGCTGACCAAGCATTTCCTGAACTTCAGTAAAGGCGAAGATAGAAATTACTTCCAATAGGTTATTAAATCCTGGCGGAAGTTCATCACCGGCAGGCGTTAAAAATCCATCCGGACTATTATCTAATTCAATACGGCCGTCATGCATCATAGAGCCAAATTCTTTGGCGCCCCGATCAAACAACGATGGTGCATTGCGTTGTCCCCGCTCCAGCGGATCAGTTGCTAACGGCGGATAAGTGCCGGGGTTACGGCCCACACTAAAGCCGTGAGCGCCCTCACCGAGATTGATCGACAGTCCATCAGAGGTCGCCGATAATGGTGAGTGACAAGTCGAGCAAGAAATATTGCGGTTACCACTTAATTCTTTGTCAAAGAAAAAAGCTTGCCCCAATACAGCCTTCTTTGCATCAACTGGTGCATAGTCTGAAGCTTTAATTGCACGGATTTGATGCTTATTATGACGATTGTGTCCATTCTCATCGTCCTTGTCTTTTTCGCCTGCCCATACCTGCGATGCCGTACATGCTGCAACAAATACAATAGGTGAGAGTAGAATTTTGAATGATGTTGATAAAAGCGAAAGATAATTGTGGCTACGCGGTTTTTTGTAGTGATTGTTCACTTTCTTCATCTCCTTGATGTTGGTTTAGTGAAGAATTGTATTTTTCCATCACCAGCTGCGTCTTTTGTTTCAAGTCATAGTTAGTGATGGCGTTTATGCCCAGATCAACAATTAGTGTTTCTTGAGACCCACCTCCTGGGATGTACCCACAGAAATCGCGCAAATAGCGCTCATAATGTTTTGATCGCAAATAGCCGTCGCCCCCAAGCAACTTTTGCGTGATGTGAATTAGCTCAATGCCGTTGTCGATAACAGTTAATTTCGCAATAGAACCTATCGGGTCCCAATAAGCGTCGAACTGGGGTGAGGATTGTCGTTCCAGAGCGCGGTATAAAATTGCACGGGAAACTTCAACCAAAGTAGACATCTTTCCAATCTGCGCCTGCACGTGCTGCATTGCAGTGAGTGAATTGCCGTAGCGCTGTTTTGCGTCAAGCTCGGCAATACAATCATCTAAAATTGCTTGCATGCGACCTAATAATGGACAAACCAGAAATACACGGCGCTCATTTAAGAAGCGCTGTACATGACTGAGACCATCTTGGGGAACTAAAACTCGTTCGTCCGGGACGTAGACATTTTCCAACCTCAAACTGGAGATACCCGCTGAGCGTAAACCGGCTAAATCTGACGCAATTACAGCGAAACCTGGGTCACTGCGTTCCGCAATAAATACTTTCAGATCGTCGAAACCATTTTGCTCGGTACGCGCATAGAGCATGAAAGTATCAGCGGTAGCACCGCCAGTTACGTAAAGCTTTTCGCCGTTTAATAAGTAACCGCCTTCAACCTTTTGTGCAAAAGTCTTGAATGAAAAAGGATCTGTGCCGTCGGTGTAAGCAAATGCCGGAGCACGTTCGCCAAACACCATAGGCTTGACGTAGCGTTTAATAATGTCTTCTCGGCCAGAGCGATACATTGTATTAATCAAGCCCGCTCGCAAGGACACTACTAGTGGAAAACCAGAGTCGCTGCTTAAGTATCCAATCTGCTCCAGCATTTGCCCCCAAATCAACGGAGTATTTCCGGCACCACCAATTTCCTTTGGTAACCCAAAGGAAGTCATTCCGATTACACACGCTTTATGAAAGACTTCGGCGGAAATTGACTCACCTGATTGGTCGCGTGTTAAGGCAAGCGGATTTACAGATGTACGAATAAAATCGCCAAATCGCTCTTCTGCCAGACTGGCAATATCTATTACTGATCGCATAAATTTCTCGCTTAAATAGTGATGCTATTTACAGCCTTGGTATTTAGTAGGTAGGCATCGCCTCATCGACTTCAGTTGCCCATGCCTTAATACCCCCCGCCAGATTTTTCACTTTAGGAAAGCCTTCGTCGTTAAGTAAGCTGACGGCTTTGCTTCCACGGATTCCGGACTTACAGTAAATAATCACTTCAGCATTGCGATTAATTTCATTCAACCGATAAGGCAATTCGGCAAGTGGTATGAGTAAGGAATCGGGGATGGCGCAAATGGCATACTCCTCTGCTGAACGCACATCAATTATTTGAACAGTTGACGTTGCCAATTTTTCTGAAAGCTCAGTGGCAGTAATTAATTGCTCTGCCGAGATGGTGTTCGCATCAGTTTTCGGACTAATGCCGCAAAAGTGCTGGTAGTCAATTAAGTGGGTAATAGTTGGATTGGTGCCACATATTTGGCAGTCTGGATTTTTACTTATGCTCAGCTCGCGGAACCGCATGTCCAGAGCATCTAACACCAGTAATCGATTATAAAGAGGGGTACCTTCACCCAATATAATCTTGATCGCTTCGTTAGCCTGGATAGTGCCAATCATGCCTGGTAATACGCCAATGACCCCACCTTCGGCACAATTGGGAACCAAGCCTTCTGGCGGAGGCTCTGGGTAGAGGCAGCGATAGCAAGGGCCATGTTTGGCAGAAAAAACACTGGCCTGGCCTTCAAAGCGAAAAATGCTACCGTAAACTGTAGGCTTTCCTAACAATACGCAAACATCATTAACCAAATAACGAGTAGGGAAATTATCGGTGCCATCAATGATGATGTCGTAGTCCCGAGCAATTTCCATCGCATTTTCAGCTGTAAATTTTTCTTGATAAGTCTTTACATTCACAAATGGGTTGATGCGCGCGATACTGCGTTTGGCACTTTCTATTTTCAGTTCGCCAACATTCTCTGTTCCATGAATAATTTGTCGCTGTAAATTTGAGACTTCTACAATGTCCATATCGACAAAGCCAATACAGCCGACTCCAGCAGCAGCTAGATACATGGTAATTGGTGAACCCAACCCGCCAGCACCAATAATTAGGACGCTTGCGGCTTTAAGCTTTTTTTGCCCTTCTAGCCCGACTTCGGGCAGTAGCAAGTGTCGGCTGTAGCGTTGAATCTCTTCATGTGAAAGATCAACATTGGATGAATTGCTCATTGCTGTGCTCCTAACAAAATGGTTGCTTGCCCAATTTTTAATTACTGCATTTCTTCAATGACTACTGCGTGAAGTTGATGGTCGCCACGTTGCTGACTAAGTAGATTGTGCACAAAAAATAATTTATCTTTCCAAATGTAAGCTTTGGTTTCTACATGTCCTTCATCAAACAAAAAGTAGGGTCGCTTTAAATCCAGATAGTAATTTTTAACAGGTACAGATATACCTTCAATAAGTCGCTGATGCGAAGCGGCTTGCGCGACAGCAAGGTTTTCTCTGCTGCCACCGACGTAAGCGGCAGTTTCCATAAACGCCCATTGATCGGCGAAATCCATTGCATATCTATGCAGTTTGAATGGGTGCGTTGCTATGGCGATTAGTTCTCCCTCCCGTTCAATTTCAGGTTGCAATTGTTTGACATAGCGATTGTATGGAACCTGGCTAAATTCCTCTGGCTCAAATAGAGCTTGCAGCTCTGGTAACAATGAGCCTGACTTTGCCGCCGAACTATGCTCATCGCCGATAATGACCGGGCGTAAAAATACGCTCATGCGGGCCAATGTTTTTGAGCCGCAGGTAAACTCGGTGATACCTTCAACAAGAATTCCCTTTTTATGAACAACTGAGTGACTGTTCAAATGAACGGTGTCACCGTCATGAAATAAACAGGGTTCCAAATAGTGGAGATTGGCTCCGGCAACCACGACCGCAGCGCCATAGTTTTCAGTCATTTTTTGTATGCTGACGGTGTGGTCTCGCATCCAACCCACCCAAGCGCCCACACCTAATTGCAGTAACTCACGTGTATGAATTTGCAATGGTGTAAATAGTGTTGGGCAAGCGGGCACTGACGAATGGGAAGTCCGCAACATAATCAACCACCTGCAATTGCGGTTAAAATGTCAAGTTGGTCGTTGGTGCGCACAGGAGTATTAAGTTCTTCAGAGCGAAGTTGTTTTCCATTTAGGAAGATTTGATGTACTTGGCGAACTTTTCCATCAGCGTCATAAATGACTTGGCGTGCTTGAGGAAATTGGGCGACTAGTTTGCTGAGTGCATCGCTAGGTGTAGGAGCTTCGATAGAAATATTTTTTTGGAAATTAACAAAGCGCAACAAAGTACCGGAAAAAGACATATTCATAATATGGTCACTCCTTTAGTAAGGTTGGTGATTCCTCACAGCTAAAGCTGTGAGGAAAAACAAATTATTCCTGGAAGCAAAGCTCGCCAGAAGTTACTTTAAGATCTGCAACAGGGTTAGTTGGATCGGTGCAAAAATCGAAAGTAACGTCGAAAGCAATTTCTCCGTGGTTCAACCCCATAAAGGCACCAGTACCGCCATGAAACTTCAAAGTTTCAATACCGGTAATTAAGCGCGGTTGGCCATCATCGCCATAGCAAGCTGCACCAGTAGCCCCCGGTGTCAGGATAGTTGTCGCGTCATCTGAACGACGAAAAAAGACCGGGGG
>CAXAVL010000008.1:0-38517 GCA_963971905.1 uncultured Cellvibrio sp. | reverse complement strand
AAACGGGCACTGGAGATCGCGGCCAGCGGCGGTCACAACTTGCTGTTTTACGGCCCACCGGGCACCGGAAAAACTATGCTCGCCAGCCGCTTACCGGGAATACTGCCGGGCCTGAGCGAGCGGGAAATGTTAGATGTAGCAGCGATCTATTCCGTCGCCGCACAAGGGCAGGATTACCACGGACGCCGCCGCCCTTTTCGCGCCCCACACCATACAGCGTCGGCAATTGCGCTGGTTGGCGGTGGCAGCAATCCCAAACCGGGGGAGATTTCACTGTCCCACGCCGGTGTGCTTTTTCTCGACGAATTACCCGAGTTCCCGCGCAAAGTGCTCGAGGTACTGCGTGAACCGCTCGAAAGTGGCGAGGTACGCATCTCACGCGCGCGCAACCAAGCTTGTTTCCCCGCACGATTTCAGCTGGTGGCCCGTCCATAACATGTATTGGAATTATTGTACCTAGATACTGCTACCCTTAATTATCAGAGACTTATGATATAAGGCCGCAAGCATTCTATGCAGGAACGCTCCTATGCAAACCTTTTTAATAAGTGTCACCAGTACCTCAGGAGGAAGAGTCTCCGAATACAACATCGAGATCCAACTCGCCGCCACGAACGTCCGAAGCCCTTTCGTTCTAGCACTTCGGAAGCTTGAAGAATCGTCGCGATTTGTTCGTAGGCAGGGTGCTCACATGTCCGTACTTCGACGGTGCATCGAACTTTTATCCTTAAGCATCCCGAAAAACTTAAATACCCCGTTATCCCAGTATACGAAGGGCAGCTTTGAAGACCTGCTCTACTCAATCGAACAGGTTATCGATCAAAACGAATCCACCCCGAAAGTGAAAGCGGCTCGATGGATGCACTTAAGGGCACTCCTTAAATTGAATGATGAAGCACTTGGAGATGGAACTCCGATCAGCGCATGTTTGCAGGACTATCTGGGCATGTTTAGGGATGCCAAATTCCATTCGCGAAGACCGGCGCTCCAACAATTGTCTACTATCGAACATGACAACGTTAAAGATCTTGAAGAAAAGGCAATAAATATTACCAAGAAAATTCTGAACGATATCATTTTAGCTTGTGAAAAGGACATTCATGAGTATTTAAAAATATGCAGGAAACAAAATAATTTTAGTCATTACAAAATAAAGACCGAGACTAAAGATTATCTAATTTCGTATTTTTTAAGAGGTCGGCAGAACAAGTATTTACGGCCCCAGCGACAGGTAGACATTCTTAAAGCAATATTTATCTGCCTTAAAGAAGAAGAGGCTGCAAATCAGCCAATGAGCGGTGAGGAATTAAAATTCTATTTTCCCGCAACTGAACACTTAAAAATTCTGAGGTCATTTAAAAGTTATCTGTGTCACTCGACTTTCGCTCCATGGTTTTATTGCCAATACAGACTTCCAAACTGCACTTTAACAAGTTGCTTCATACTTCTTTTAGCGAAGACCGGTTGGAACATCAGCTCCGTCGGAAATCTTTCAGTAAAAGACATAGAGAAAACGAAAAATGGATCGTACGAAATTCAATGTCCAAAATACAAAACGGACGACGACACTCCAAAATTTATCGTTTCTAAAGCCGACAAACTCCTAAAAACATGTATAGAGTTGCTATTGTGGAATCACAATCAATTGGTAAAATATGCAGTGAAGAAGGAATCTGATCTAAATGTTTGGTTTGGCTGGCAGCGTGTTAATGACAGACCAGTGTATTTTGGCCAAACAACAAAAATCAACTCATTCTTTGCCCGCCACTCATTACCTCGTATAAGTCTTTCTCATATCCGACCGATAAAATCCTCATACAATTTTTTGAGGCATCAAGACATAGAACTCATAAGAGTTGCATTGGGACATAGCAACCTGGAAACAACCGACCTATACCTGAAAAATAACTTAATATTCAGGCTAAATGAAGCAAGAATTCTTGAATTTCAGAAACGTTTTGAGACCACTGTAGCCAAGCAGACATTCACCGATAGGAATTTTAAGTTGAATGGATTCCACGACAAAAAGGTTGATAGCTCCTTTTCCCTTCAAACACAAGACACTGAAACAGTCACGCTCCATTCCGATGAAATTGAGTCATTCTTAAATTTAATTGGCATCAACCAAGATCACCCAGAGTCCTTTGTAGGGATAGCAGCCCTGAAACAAGTATTCCTACTTAAACGATATTACAGCCTTAGATGGGAGAGGCTATACGAAAAAAACCCAGAATACTTTTTAAAGCACCACATCTACATAATTCTATACATAACTCTCTATCTAAAGATAACAAAAGAGAGGAAGCCCTGGTTTTACAAAATATATAGAGAAAAATTCATTTTAGAGTACGGAGAAGACATATGATCAACAGTCGCCCTCATCTAAACCCGGATAACGTAGAGAAAGATCTTACGGGGGGTCTCGGGAATCAACAATACATTCTAAAATCAGAAAAGTTGGAATATCGAGATTTCAATATTTATTATTCGAGAACAATAGACCAACCTATTAGTTTAAAAAATTACGTCATCCCAATTGACCAAGTATCTCCCAAAGTAAGGCGCTTGATTGACGAACCAACATACCTGAATACCGCGCTCGCACTTGCCGACTACAAGATGAGGAGATCAAAAAATAACGAGCCACCACGAAAATCAATTCAAGCCGCTATTACTAATTATTGGAATACCATACTTTTCTTAAGAACTAGAGGCATATTCCAGCTTAAAGATGCCGAACAAGACGATATAGACTTCATATGCCAAAGGTATTCGGAAGGCGGCTGGGCAAATGTTCTCAATATCAACGAGAAGATTGAAGCTATCGTCCAAAATATGGATAAAAAGGGTTTCAGAGAATCAGTATCTGTGTATGCCAAAAAATCACAGTTAGTCGATTCGATGAAGGGGACATATTGGATTGAAAAACTAGGCTTTATTCCATTATTTACATTAAATGACGAGTTGATGAATTTATTTCAGACAAAAGGAAGAGAGCTTGGATTTGACTTCACCGATAGATTTGCTAATCGATTTCAAACTCCCGTTTCTGGTCCTACCGACAATGGTGTTCGGAATCTATTGTCATTTTTTAATCACCTTTACCTGATTTCGGGTGACGTAGACAAATTAAGCTTTTATCCGTTTGATACACCCAGAAAAACGTCATTGAAATATGCTCAAAAGCAGAGCGAACGAACCGGCAATTTGGGTATTGAAGAAGCTACACACATACTCGGTAAGGCTTTTGAGTGGATCTATGAACATGGACCATCACTGGTCTCAATCTTAGAAGCAGCACGCGAACAATTTCTCGATGGAACATCTAGATTTAGGGAAAGGTTCTTAATTGACGACAACCCATTCCATAATCTCGCCTCAACGCTAAATATTCCTCTACCAAACACATGGTCTCTGAAAGACCACTCAACTATTCGGAAAGAATATCACTACCCGGTTGATCGTCTAATTGGTGCTCTGCAGGGAGCGTGCGCGGTGGCGATTGCTGGACTAAATGCCAGAAGATCCGCGGAAGTAGCAGATTCCGAAAATGGTTTAAGGGGAAAGGACCTTCTGATCGATGCTGAAAGCGGCTTACATATGATTAATTTCTACATAGAAAAGTCATATCAAGAAAGGCACACCTTTTTTATAAGTAAAGTTACCCTTGATGCGTTCAATCTCCTTATGCGATTAAAAAAGGCCTGCCTGGCTTTTGACGAAGATCCAGATACCCTCGAGAATGAATCGCTGTTTGACTGCGGAGGTTGGAAATGTCGAGAAGGACCTAGCAGATCGTATTCATTTGTATTCGCTAAAGCAAAAAATCAAAGAAGATCGATGTGCGCGTTTCTCTCGTTCTTAAACGACCAATACAAAGACGTAGATCTTAAAAGCCATATGTGGAGAAGGTTTTTTGGATTAATTTATATTTATCGATACGACCACTCAACACTACAGTCCCTGTCACAGCACCTACGCCACATGGATATTTCCAGAACAATGATCTACGTAACAGACAATGACGCTCGAGCACAGAGCGAGCAAATTGCTACTAAAATCCCGAGCGATAAAACAGACGCCATTCGGGATCGCCGTCTTATTAGTTCCCTTCTTGAAGATGAAAATGAATTGGGTGAGGCACTGCTCGAAGTGTCAAACGAAAAACTGTCCAGCACTGTCAGTGCTATCCTGAGTGGGGAGAGGTTCTCTGGAGGTTTCCCCCGGTTAGTTAGAAAATTATATGCATCTTTATCAAGAAAACTGGATTTCAACAAAGTGGAAGAAGTTGCAAAGGCCAATGTCATTTCCACAACCCTCGTGTCCAAAGGTTACTCTGCATTGCCAATGCCACATGGACAATGTAATGCGCCCGATACATCTCATACCTTTACAGGTAAATGCTCTAATAACGGTCACCTTGAACGACACAAAGCATCAGCTTTATTTTGCCAGAGTTGCATGTACCACAGCAAAAGTGACTCTTATATTAAAAATTTACTAGAAGAGGTGTCATTACTTGAAGCAGATCTATTATCCGGAATTATCCCGCACTGCAAATTAGACGAAACTCTGTCTGCTAAACAAGCGTTAATTGATGTAATTGAAATTCATAACGCGGCTGCAGGCCAGAGCGCAGAATTAATCAAGAAGTTGGTGAAAGATAATGCACCAGATTAGATCTAGGCAAATCTCTCCAAAAGAGTCCAAAGAGATTTCAAAGAGAAATATTTTAAGGAAAATTGAAATTCTTGAAGATTGGCTCCGAGATGGAATTCCATGGGAGCATCTGGATGGCAATGAAGTCAGAGATATAAACGGCAACAGGATATGCATTTACATACCTGACTCTCTTCGATCTTTCAATAAGTGGAACTCTGAAAGATATTCAAATGAAACCGTTCTTAGATTTCCGTTACTAACTTCTGTCCTTAGTAATGGAACGGACACTCTAAATAATAATCCTGAACTGAAACAGCGCTCAATAACCATCCTTGCAAACCTAAGTCAACTGACAAAAACTCAACTGAATTCCGAACCTTATAATCGTGTTCATGAGCTTGACGATGAGGTTTCACGACTGAAAATATTCATCGATAATCAGAACAATAAGATAATAGAATATCACCGCGAAAACATCCGACTAACAAGAATTCTTTCCAAAATCGAACAACGGGAGAAATCAAGCATCGATGAGATAAGGAAAAATTACGAAAAGCTAGATAATCAGAACTCGCGACTGCGTGAGGAGATCTCTGTCCTGACAAAGAAATTGAATAGTATTTACTTGCTTAAAGGCCTAGATAATGAAACGTAAGGGATATACACATCCAGCCCTTTCCAACTCCTTCGCCGATCGTGAACTCAAGGGAATTGTCACCTGCATCATTTTCAGTTCTCGATCTGTGCAAATCATTGATATCACCTGCAGTAACGAGAGTTGTATAGCTTTTATTTCCCGAAAAATATTCTCCGACACTATCGGTCAAGGCTCATGTCTCAGTATTCACGGCGAAGACCGTCATAAAGATTATTACGGTGACGTTTTTATCGCAAACAAAGTCACCCATCGAGCACCTACCGTTGATATATTTTTTCCATATTCCATTTACCATTTTCATTTTTTTAGCCGCCACCAGCTTGAACAAATAATCGAAGGCGACCGTAGGCTATTTGTCAACGCCATAAAAGACGCTGATGTTGAATATATTATGCAAGTCACGCATTCGACAGCATACATTGGGAAAAAATTTATCGAATTTTGCCAACTTCACTTATCGTGTGATGGAAAATATGAAGCTGTTTAAAATTACGTCAGGAAAGTCAGTCTATTGGGCGCTTTATAACCCCCTTGGCGAATATCAAGCTGACATTGCTGCTTATTTAATCCATTGTGTGGATGATCTTGCCCTCAACGAAGCAACGATTTTAGGTAGAGCCTATACATTGAAAAGCTGGGCTGGCTATTTATTCTCAAGTAATACTAACTTGATTAAAGCGAATAACGACACAATTAAAGCGTATAGAGATTACTTGTTCGACAATCCGAAAAAAAACTGGTCAAATGATTTAAAGTCCAGACAGAGATCGATCAATCAGTATCTAAAAATAATCTATGATTTTTATCGCTGGATACAATTCAATAATACATCATCTTACATTTTGGGCCCATCAAATCTCTTTAATATTCATAGCACGCTCACTTTGAATTCCAAACAAAGCAGAAATGCAGATAAGTATCCACTCCTTTTCCAACGTACATCCTCAAAAAGCAAACATAGAACTACGTATACACCTGATTACCAGACATTTCTTTCCCTTTATGGACATTTCATTTCTTCCCACTCGGCTCCTGTCGCAGAGAGGAATTGTTTAATATTGAAGATTGCTTTTGAAGCTGGTTTTAGAGTCGGATCCACTGCCAGCCTAACAATCGATGACTTCGATAAGTCGAAGATGAGAGATGATGTTGATTACTTCACTGTAAAACCGTCTGTTCAGAAGTTCGGTCGGTCAAACTCGTTTGACATATCAATTAATTTAGCGATGAGTATATTCGAATACATTGATGGACCAAGAAAGCAACTAAGTAGCGACCTCCATAGTAAATCGAATCACCTATTCCTTAACACGATTACTGGATCAAATCTTCTTTCCAAATCGATTTCGTCCGAGTTTTCCAAAGCAGCTAAGCAGCTTGGTCTTCCCTATCGAGCAGGAATACATTGCTGGCGGGGGTTATATACCGAAAACCTGATCGACTACGAAAGCGATGCGCGCAGAGAACTCGGTTTTGACTCCAGCATTGAGTCTATTGGAATGGTAGTATCTAAAGCTCTCGGGCACTCCAATCCGCTATCACAGCAAAATTATATTCGGAGTTTGAAGAGTAAACATAGGTCAAGCCAAGCTTTTAGGCATACGCAAGAAGTGGCTTATATGCAAAAAGAGCTGCTACATACAATTAAGGTATGCGAAATTCTAAGAAAGGAAGTTGAAGAATTAACGAGAAAACTTTGAGTGGCATGTCGTATAAATAGGCCAATCAGATTCAGTCGAAACCGACATCGGCTGATACCGATCTTTGAACCTCTAGGTGTTTGAGTGGATATGTGGCGAGGCACCTTTTCTCAAAACCCATTAAACCTGCGTACACTCTTCGTATGTTTCCATCGGCAATTGTTACGGGGGGCGCTACTTATTGAGCGGTAGCTGGTTACCGTAGCGGTTTTACAGACTGCAACTTAATCCGGCAGCCGGTAAGCTATTTCGCAGAATCAATATTGAATGGAACCGATGCTTTAGGATGGGATGGCAGCTTTTACCGTAGGTCATTGCTGTTGAAGCGAAGAGGGAAAATATCGATTTATAATAGACTGGCCGGAACCGCCTGTGGGAACATGCTCCAAACCAGGCGGGCGACCATTTATTTCGTTGTGAGCTAACAACCCAGATTCTTTATTTTACCATTTATGCTGAGATATTCCACACGATCTTGTGCTCGGATGAACTAGCCTTGGTGGCAAGTTTGCAATTGACAGATCATCCGCAAAAACTTAGCATAAATTGTTGCCCAAGAGGTCTTACAATTTTCCCTTTCCCTCGAGGACTTGAAAGCCCAGCTAAAAAGCTGGGCTTTCTTCGTTTTAGCGCCGCGCTCCAACGTTCCAGCTAGCGTTTGGGGGCGGGTCGTAGCTACTGTCTGCCCAACTATCAACCGTTGGCTCAAATTTAATTACTTAGTATACTTGACCCGTTGTCGCTGACCGGAACCCGAAAGGGGGCGCCAATGTCGGGTTGTAAAACCCCCTAGCCAGTGAGCAGGATATTTGGCGAGATCCAATAAAGAGTAGACCGGACTTTATTAACTCTGATCATCAGAGACGACGAATGCGCCTAGTGCGCATTTTGCGTTTATAACGCTGGTTTAGTCTGGCGGCTGATTCTGGCATCCATTTGACTCCTACGCTTCTGTTTAACGAAGCCCATCTAGCGGTAACCCCGTGTGCCCTCTCGGATGAGAAAGGAATTAGCAATGCGAGACCAAATTGTCGCAAATCTTCGTCAACTGTTGAGTAAGCTCGATGACTATGAGCGGGAGCGCTTTTCGCAAGAGGCAAACGGGTTCAATGGTTACTCCATGGCGAACGATAATGAAACCTTGACCCCTTTTGATGCGCAGGCAATCGCTGCCTTCATCCGCTGTTCTGCCAAAGACCTGACCGATAGCGAATTAAATAGTCTATGTGACGCACTCAACGAAAGGGCTGAACAGATCGTGCAACTCGAAGACGAGAGCGCTGAAGCATGGGAAGCTGACAAGATTCGAAGCTACTGGGAAGAGAAAGAATACTTCAGCGCATCTGACATTGGTGTCCAGCTCGAAATATCGCACAGTGGAGCAAAGGTTAATAGGATGCTCGAATCTCTTGGGCTGCAAGAAAGAGTGAACGGGGGCTGGTTAGCAACGGCGAAGGCTGAGGGGCTAGCGTTTCAGCGTGGACTTGAAGAAGGCGAGAAGCCATACATCCGATGGGATAAGTCGATTATCCAGTATCTCACTACCGACCTTCAATGAGAGACGGCCCAGCGAAAGCTACCGACTCCATTTGGACTCACTTCAAAAAATGCCTGTTTCGCATTTAATAAAAAAGGGCTCATTAGAGCCCTTTAGTCTTTCTAAAAGCATCCAGACACCACTAGCCGAGGCTTAGAGCCGCCTTGCGCGGCTACCTGTAGGTACAGGCTGGGGAGCGCTCAATCTCATCTGGTCAGTCGCTCCGATTAGACAATTCTACCCGGTAATCTTGAAAGTGCAATGCCCCGACGGGAACTGTAGACAATGTAAATAATGTTTCGAATGACCTCGGGTTACGCATAAGTTCGATATGGATTGTTGATTTGTTAAGGTAATGAGCGTCATTTATCTTTTACTATCTCCCGGCAATGGCCAGTTGCCGCTGTTCAGTACCTCCATTTTATCAGCGAGTGCTCGCGGCAATTTTGGATTGAAATTCAGTCCTGTTAGCCACTCTATATCACGAACCTTCACTTGGTAGGTTCGAAAATCTTTACCAGGGGATGCAGTGTTGGGAACTACGAACCCCGTCATCAATCCGCGCCTTGAATCAATCAACACCTTAAAAACAGCATCGGGAATTGACACCCTATTGTTCAGCTTCGAGCGCTTTGCTGCTGAGAAAATGGGGCCGCTGATAACGTAAAGTTCACCCCTGCGGATTGCAATCTGACGTGTTGCGTCTTCGAGTTGTTTCCAAACTCCTCGATTACTTTGCGGTGTTTGCGGAACTGCATTGGCGAATCGAAAGGTAGCATTCATGGCACGCTGAGAACTTTTAAAATTTGCTGCTGGTGCCATGTGCCCTTTATCAAATCCAGAATTTTCATAATCAATTGGGCTAGGCAACGCACCCGAAGGAATATCGGGATCGAGAATAAAATCCAGCTGGTCTCGTTCGGCATCACCTGAAAAATTGATTTTGCTTACATGCTCCGCGACCCAGAGCGGAGTCCTCTCTGCAGGGTCATATAATGCAGCATACCCAATCCTGCAGGTGTAGAAACCTCGCCTCAATATTTTGGGATTTGAATTTGATGGATATCCATAGATTTGGAACTGAGGACAATTTAGGTTGGGCTTACCTTGAGTGACGGAAGCTTTTTCACCAATGATATCGGCTATGACAAAGTTCGATAGCAGTAGTATGGATCCAACCACCCAGCGTAAATGCAAATCCATTTAATAATTCTCTCCTTTAAGCCAAGTAATAAGGTTTGGGCATCGGTAATGCCGTGTAATTGACTGCCAACGAAATAATAGCTGAAGTGGATAGGCAGGGGCTTAAAACGTCCTTGAAACAGTGTAAGTTTCAGGTAGGTTCGCCCGTGGGTAAGTGGTTAACAGGTCATAAATTATATACGATTGAAAGCTCTGAGGTTCCGGATTGCCAGTCAAAATTTATCCAATCATGCAATATTAAATGGCGAATCTTCAATCAATTAATTTGGCGGTAATGTAATGATTAAATCCGATAGTGGCCACTTACTTGAAGTTCAGTTCCTCGATACGATCCGAGACGGAATTGAAGAGACATGGGGGATTAAAAGCGCCTATTGTCGATTCCATAATCGCAAAGAGTATTACTCAAAAGAGCGATCAGGCTTCGTTGAAGTTGATGTAAGCGTTGAGGTGACGAGAAAAAATGCTGATAGTTGGTATCAGCTTCTCGTTTTTGAATGCAAAGATCAGGTCCGTCCAGTAGATGTTAATGCTATCGAGAGATTCAAAACACAAACGGACCAAATCGCCGGAAAGAATATTAAAGCGTTCATGGTTAGTAAAAGCGGTTTTACAAATTCCTGCCTACACTATGCAAATTCTAATGGGATCGGTTTGATTAATTTTCTGTCTACGGATTTTACGGTGGTTCTAGAGTCCAGGGAGCTGATTGAACCATTGGAGTATGAGCCAGAAGTCGTAGTCGAATCGCTTGAGGGTATCGGGCCATACGGTGATATGCGGTCACTTCGGCATTATCGCAAAAACACAACGCTGGAATTCTACGGCAGTTTTTGTATTGGGGCCTCGCCTGCTCGGCATCGAAAAACAGGGTGCATGGAGGAAGTGATGCAATGCGAGGCTTACGATCCTGGGCAGTTTGAGTTTCATATAATTGAGGAGTTTAAAAATCCATTTACTATATGCAAGAGAGAGGCTTGTATTTCAACTTAGTGAATATTATACCTACCTAGTAAACCCGTCGTTTTGATCTGTCTCCTTACAGGTTTTTGTTTTAGCGAGCGCTGATCGCGATTTCCCTAAATGATGATCCTTACGATGTGCTACCAATCGTTCAAGTCGACATGGAATAAGTTTAAATAATGAGTCTCAACGCGTTACGAATCTACCGCATATAAAAGCAATAGAAAAATGTGCTGAATCTGCACTTCTACGTCGATGAGGGTGCCAATAAAAATATACCGATTGTGCAATGGAGTAAATACTTAGTGAATATTTTTAAACTTATATACAAAAAGAAAAAATCAGGATTAATTTCTCTCACCAAAGCGGATTATAAGGAGTCCCTGTTGGGAGAAGGTGTTGCTAAAAATGCTTTCGAAAAAGCATGGGCGATTCGAAATTTTGAGATAGAGCTCTATTGGAAGAGAGCCACATATTTTTGGACATTTATCGCAAGTTGTTTTGTAGGATACTTCGCTCTCGTTAACTCGACAAATTACAGTAAACCAGATCAGTTAAACCATGTTGACGTCTATTTCTTAATATGTATGGGGTTCATTCTTTCACTAGCTTGGTTGCTAACAAATAAGGGCAGCAAGTCTTGGCAAAGACATTGGGAGATTCATATTGATCTCCTGGAAGATAATTTTACCGGGCCACTCCATAAAACGGTAAATCCAGTTGAAACATATTCTGTTTCAAAAATAAATGAAATTGTGAGCTTTACCTTCATTAGTATCTGGTTTCTTTTTGGTGTTAAATATTTTGTGGAGCAAGATCTGATACGTTTTTCAAATTTTGAAATCGACTGGTTGATCGCAGCAGCAACTCTGATTACTGCCCTTATTTGTAGCTCGATGCTATTCGGTTACGGCAGGGGTCATTTTGGGGAAAGAAAAGTAACGATGTACAGACGGACAGTATCATACAATGACATTTAAAATTAATTGTGGTTGTTATTGATAAGTCCTTTTTAGGATCACCGGGTTATCACTTATGTTGAAAAATATTGAGTCCATAGAGGAGCTTGAATTCTTCGCTTCAAAATATAATTCGGGTCACATTTTTCGTGGGCAAACAAACCACTTCATGATTGACGGAGGTGGAATTAGCATTAATACATCGTTTAACCGAAAAGGATGTATTCCTCCAGTAATGCAAAAGTGGAATTTCTATTGTGAAGAGATACTGCGGTGCCATAAAGGACCAGAATTTGAAGGGAAAGTCGAGCTTGTAGAATGCCAAGCAGTACTTCAGCATTACGGCTGGAGATCTTTTTTTATCGATTTTTCTCGACGATTTGAGGTTTCTTGTTGGTTTGCATCGAACATATACTCTGAAAAAATTACCGGTCAAATCGGCGAGGATTGGCAGGAGATTGGGGTATGGTCGTTACACAAGGAAGCATTTTATTCCCCACACTCTGGGTTCGGCTACTTATACGTTGTAGAAGAAACGCAGCTTGCCAGAAATGACATTCATATCTCCGACCTAGAAAGGTTTAGATTTAGTGACTTTTCTTCTCGTTTTGATAGGCAGAGCGCGGTGATGCTGGGCCCATTATCTAAGTTGCCTGAGTCAGTAATCGTCGCCACACTCTGCGTGCCAGTCGAGATTTTACAGCAATACGCTAGGAATTTATCCAAAGATGAATTATTTCCTGGGCGAGATGAGGATTTAATTTATCAATTCCTCCTTGATCCACCATTTATTTTGAAAAACTATGATGAGGATGGGCGCGGAGATTACGGACCATATGTGAGAGATTTGGATATCCCAGAATATGATTATAAATTTGTGAAGCGTCTTTCACCTAACATAGCTTTTTATAGATATAGATATCTCATTAATCCTGATGAAGAGGAAGCTGTCGTAATAAAGGTGCCGGATCACTTCTTACATCACGTTGATATTAATTCCGATGGTGACGTCCGTGAAGTACTAAATCTTTTTGGAGGTGCTGAAGTACTTATCATTGAATCCGAAGGAATAATTCGTTGGCCGACGTATTTTGGAACGTCTCTTTACTTGAAGGGCGTAGAAGTTCGTCGTACAGCGGTTGATGAAATCCGCATATCCGGCCTAGTAGTTCGTCACCCGGGGGCATCGTTTAATCAAATCATTGTGGAGAACGGATGGCATTATATGATCGCCGATGGTTATCTTATCAGAGCTAACTCAGAAGCTGATTGTCCATGTAACAGCAAACGAAAACATCTTCTTGAAAAAGCCGTAGTAGAAAAGCTTCAAAGAGCTGTGGTAGATGGCCAAATTAGGGCCGAAAGTAATTTTCATGTTGTAATTAATTAGTCGCTTACAAGTGCAAACCGCATTCCGCACCTTAATATCCTAGTGTTCAAGGTTTTGGTCGCATCAATAGATGGAACATAGTTATGAGATTTACAGCCAATGGACCAGATATCTCAGATGAACTTCTGAACGCGCGAGACCAAGGACGCGTCGTCTTTATCTGCGGAGCGGGTGTATCCCGCGCCAGGGCAGGATTGCCAGACTTCTGGGGGCTGGCTGAAAAAGTAGCCAGCGCTTTGGGGATACTTCCAGAAGAAAAAATTTTCCAAATTATTCAATCTGCTAAAAAACCGAAGGCTGACGGTTTTATTTCGATATCGGCCGACCGGTTATTTGGCATGCTGGAACAGGATTTCGAAATTGAGGATATATACTCTGCCGTTTCGGGAGCGTTGAAACACGATGTCGATTGCGATCTTGCAGCGCATCAAATACTTATTGATCTGGCAACTACGAGAGAGGGATTGGTCAGGATTGTAACTACCAATTTTGACTTGTTGTTCGAAGCCTGCAATACGAATCTGTTGAGCCATGTTCCGCCGAAATTACCCGACCCAAAACGTCCAAAGGAATTTAACGGAATAGTATATTTGCATGGCAGAGTTGATGACGGATATTTCGGTGCTAAAGCAGATGGATTTGTACTTTCAAGCTCTGAATTTGGACAGGCATATCTGGCGGACGGTTGGGCAACAAGATTTATAAAGGAGATTCTAAATAATTATATTGTTGTATTCGTTGGTTATTCAGCAGATGATCCCCCGATACAATACTTACTTGAAGCACTGAAGAAAGATCCAGCTAAACGTAACGATATTTATGCGTTCCATGCATTAGGAAATGACGGGCCGCATTCACATTGGATTCAAAAAGGTGTAATCCCTATTGAATATAACGAAGCGAGCCAACACAGAGAGCTGTGGGACACATTAGAGGCTTGGGCGTTACGAGCCCGCGACCCGGTTGAATGGAGCAAAGGCGTTGTTCGAGAGGCACTAAAAGGCCCCGAGGGCCTTGAGCCTCACATCCGTGGGCAGGTAGCACATCTAGTTAGTTCATATGAAGGTATGAAATATTTCTGCGGTGATGAAGCAGTACCGCCCTCAGAATGGCTAGCAGTTTTTGATCCACATATACGATTAGAAAATATATCGAAGAAAGCAGTACCACAGGATTCAATTGTTAGGTCGAATATCGATAAGTATGGGCTAGATGGAGAATCGTTGAGCGAGATTGACCCTACACAACGTAAAGTAATAGATCCAAATGCGTGGAACGCTTTTTCTTTGAACCATCAAGATTTTATTTCCGCTAAACCGGAACACTTTAATGTGCTGATTGGCGATCCTAAATCAGATGGACCTTACTTACTCCCGAGATTAGGCAGATTTTCTTGGTGGATCTCTAAAGTATGTGGAGAGACTTATGCAATCGAGTGGGCACTTAATCAAAATTTTCTGCATCCAATCCTTTGCAAATATATTTCACAGTCAATAAATGATAAAAACAGAAGTATTCCATCAGTAGTTTGCGAGACTTGGCGATACATACTGGAGTCAAAGTCTAAAGTTCGTGATGAGTCAGGTATATACGAAATCGCCAGGCAAATTGCAGACGAAGGCTGGAGTAACAGGATTGTAAGAAGATTTGCTAACTTCCACGCGCCCTGGATCTCGACAGCGCCGACCTTCAGAAATCCATCTCGTCCAGTCGGGGAAGTAAACGCATTAGGATTGCGGGATTTAGTTCGCTTAGAAGTAGAGTGCGGCCATTTGGGACGTCCTGCTTTCGATATTCCGAACGAATGGCTTGCATCGGTCATAGCTGCTTTTCGCCCGAACTTACAATCAGCAATACAATTAGAAATCGAGATTAACGGACCTCAAAGTTACTACTTGCAAAATATAGTTTCCTTACATGTTGAAAATCCTGATGAGAATTCGTACGCCAGAAATGAGGGCTTATCTGGATTGGTGTATTTCTACTCCAAATTACTTAATACTCTGATTTCTATTGATAGATCGGCTGCGATAAAGGAAGTCAAGAGTTGGTCTACTATTGAAACCACGGTGCTTGCGCATCTGAATATTTGGATTGCAAGTAAATCGGAGATCATTTCGATCACGGAATTTTTAAGCATTATCCAATCTCTTAGCAACGACGACTTTTGGATCCAAAACAATCAAAGAGATTTGCTGATAACACTATCCTCACGCTGGCATGAATTGGATGCGGCTTCAAAGACAGCAATTGAAAAAATAATATTGATCGGTCCGGACAATTGGGGATGTGACCCTATTCAATTTCAAACCTACAGTGCGCATCGAGTGCTTGAAAGACTGCATTGGCTAAATGCCAGCGGATGCCAATTATCTATTGATATAGATGAGGTCACTGAAAATTTAACTAGGCTTGCCCCCAAATGGACAAATGAAGATGCGCGAGACGCAGCAAGCTCAAATGAAGTTAGAGTTAGAACTATTGATAAAAACTGCGATTATTCTGTGCTGCACGGGTTGTCGCTTAACCAAATTTTACCAGTCATTGAACAGCTGAGTGTTCGGAGTCGAGGCTTCATTGATAATGATCCCTTCCAGGGGTTGATGGATGATAAACCGGTATTAGCGCTGAGGGTGTTGACTCTCGCTGCAAAAAATGGAGTTTTTCCCGCTCGACTATGGGAAAAGTTTCTAAGTTCATCTGGTCGTCAAAGAGACGGTAAAGCATTTGTTAGGCTGGTCTGTCTCCGAATAGCATCATATGAACCAGAACAATTGATACTTTTTCTTAATTCTATTACCCGTTGGATTTCGAGTTTAAATGGAGATCAATTTCGCCAATCTCACGATTCACTGATTAGTACCATCTCGAAAGTTATCCAGACGATGGGGGCATTTCCGGAGGATTCTGGTTCTTCATATGTCCGTAGTGAGCGCGAACCAGATTGGATGATGGAATCTATGAACTCGCCAGTTGGCCAAATAATTGAGTCAATGTTTTTGGAGCCTGACGTGATTGGTGCGATTTCTGAGATTCCTACGCATTGGCTGTCACGTGTCGATTTGGTCTTGGGTCTACCTGGCGATCTTCAGCGTCATGCGTTGGTCCTGCTTAATAAAAACCTCCTTTGGTTTTATCATCATAATCCGGAATGGACTGAAACGGCTTTGTGGTCACAACTGAACAGCACTGATGCGTTGACAAAAAATGCGGCTTGGGCAGGATTGCTCTGGTCGAACAACTTTACAAACGATAGATTTTACAAGCGGTTAAAACCTTTGCTGATGGAGGTGCTAAATTCTAATCCTGTCACAGGTCAAAAAAAGCGATTAGCAGAAATGTTGCTTTCAGGGTGGGCTTCGATTGACTCAGTAATAAGCCAGCGTTACGTGAGCGATGCTGAACTTACATCAATCTTGATCCGCAGTGACGACCAATTTCGTGAGGCAATACTTTCATCGGCAAATAGATGGGCAAGGTCAGAAGAGTCTCAGCTTAGGTGGCAGCCTCGCTTAATGGAACTTATTGCATTGTGGCCCCGAAGAAAAGCTTTGAAGTCTGCAAATGTCACGAATTGTTTCCTTAGCATCGCTCTCAAAGAAAAGGAACAATTTCCCGAAGTCGTAAGGTTAATCCTTCCTCTCGTTTCAAAATCAGAGCAGAGATCTATAAATATCTTTGATCTTACCTATGGTGAAATGGATTTAATCGAAAAGCATCCGATGGAAGTACTGAATTTAATTCACACTGTTTTACCGTCAGATGTGCATCGATGGCCCTATGAAATTGGTTCGATTCTAGCTCGTTTGCAATCCGCTAATTCCGAACTGATAAATGACGAGCGTCTGATTGAGTTAAATCGCCTGTGGGACAGTCGCTGATTATTCCTGAATATCGAGAATTATAAAATGGGATTGATTGATCTTAATCCGAGGCTTAACTTTTTAAGACTCATACAGCGTATTCAGCCTACGAGCGGAGAAGTAGAGGCTGCCATTTCCCATGTAAGTAGTACACGAACAAGATTAGAGAAATCATTTAATCTAAGAAAGTTTCAGAGGATAGGAAGCCACGCACGGTCCAGCGCAATCAAATCATATTCAGATCTAGATTTTCTTGCGGTCTTAGCTAGGAATGAAGCCAAGTGGGCGGGGAATGTTATAAGTTCTGACACAGTGATAAAGCGTATTTCAAATGATTTAAGCAGCAGGTTTACATCAACGACAATTCGCAAAGACATGCAAGCGGTGGTTCTAAATTTCAGCCGGGGACAAAAATCGATGGATGTTGTTCCTGCATTTTTTCATTCATTCAACAGAGGAAGACCAATCTATAAAATTCCTGATGGCTACGGCGGATGGATGGAAACAAGCCCAGAATCGCATAACTCCTTCATCAATAAGCAAAACGAACGTTCTGCTGAGAAGCTAAGAAGGGTCGGGCAACTACTTCGCTATTGGAAGTACAGTAGGCTCTCAGGTATTCCAATCAGCTCATTCTATATAGATCTATTGTTGGCCCAATCTGAAATCTGTATCGGAGTAAAATCCTACCCCTCGATTGTATATGATTTTTTTAAGCTAATGTCAGAGCGCCAATGTCGAGGATTAGAAGACCCGGTTAATATCGCAGGGATAGTATATGCAGTGAAAACGGAAGCCCAAGGGAATAAGTTACGTGCGATAATCGAAAATTCTTTGGAACATGCCACAAAAGCTCTTATTGCAGAAAAAGATAGTCGGTTTAGTGAAGCAAATCGGCAGTGGAACATTGTATTCAATCAGAGCTTTTTAAATTGACCGAAATTATTTTATTGAAACGAAGAGATTTTTCAAAAAATATTTCATGCAACTTTCAATGCGCAGCAAGATCAACATGGAGTGGTAAGCCACGTAATTACTCATATGACTCTGTAACGAATACATTCTTCCAGATAGTTTTGAATGGATGCACCAGCTATAAACTCATTGTCTTCTCGTAATCTATTATGAACCCAGTTAAATATCAATGGATTACTCTGGCGATTAAGGAAAATCCCCCGTTGTATTTGCTCCGAGAAATCAGCCAAGTTTTGTGGAATGATTCCTGCCTGTAACATTCGACCCCAAGTATCCTCAATCGCTCCCTTCATTTCGTTTAACCTACCAATCGCGTCTTTATTGCCCTGAATAATTTTGGCTGCAAGTGCAATAAAAGGTAAGCATGGAGCTATGACTAGGGCAAAGACGTTCTGAGCTGTAAGATCAAAGCCTGTAGCGACGGCCAACATTATGCCTACGAATAACCCACCTACAATCCAAATCCACATATTGCAACGCTCTCGTAGACCCATGTCCCATGCGAGATTGGTTCGTTGACACAAAAGACGCGCAAGAACTAGGGGAGCATTAGCAATCTCTACTCGGTACCAAGGTCTAGAAATTGTTTTGTGTTTACACATGTCGAACTTTTTTGCGTACCGCTCTACAACATCATGATCTGGCTTCTTTCCGTAGAGTACTTCATCCCATTCCAGTTGAAGTACCTCACCATCGAAAAGCTGCTGAATTTTTGCGGCACAGGTTTTACGGCGGTTTATCATTGGCCCCCAGACCAAAGTATCTAATAAAAAAAACGTCATGCCCAATGCACCGACTAACCATGCCAAATCTTTTTCTGGAACGCCCCATCCTTTATCAAAAAATACTGCTGATACTGATACTACTATGATAACCGGCACATTCAAAAAGGCTTGCATAGCACCAAGAGACTTTGCGACAGAATATAGCTGGTGTTGTGCTTTAAGGCGTTTTATATTGAGTGGTGTTTCTTGCGCCACGGTAATTGTATTCATCGAATTCTCAACCTAATTTTCCGTAACTATTTTAGTGATAACATTCAATTAAAAATCACGAGAGGGAGCTTATCACCCATGAAATTGATCGCCGAGTTTGACGAGTTCTTAACTAACACCGTGAACCTTAATAGTACTCGTTTTACCCAGTTAGAAGACAGTATTGAAGTACTCCAACAAGTTGTAAGTGACTCCGATTGGGAGCCAACAGTGCTAGGATTTGCTGCGCAAGGCTCATGGGCTCATAAGACAATCATTAAACCGGTTGCGGGCGCCCCTTTCGATGCAGATCTGATCGCCTTCATTAAGCCGGTGGATGATTGGGAGCCCAAGGATTATCTCAATACGTTATACAATGTATTTTATAACTTGGCATTATACAAAGATAAGATCCGCCGATACTCCCATTGCGTGACTATTGAGTACGCAAATGAACGTAAAGTGGATATAGCGCCTTGTATCGAACGAGGTCTGTTCTTCAAAAATTATGAAGTCTGCAATAGAGTTTCAAACTGTTTTGAAGCTTCTGCACCGCAAGCTTATACGGACTGGCTTAAAGAGCGAAATACAATCACTGGCAGAAATGCTTTCCGGAAAGTGACACGCTTGGTCAAATATCTCCGGGATATCAAAACGACGTTCACCTGTCCTTCTTTTCTGTTAACTACCTTGTTAGGCCTTCAGGTAACCGAGGCGGATAACAACTCAGCGTTATTTTCCGATGTTCCTACGGCACTCAAAGAACTTGTCGGTCGTCTAGATGACTGGCTTCACCTGCGTCCGACTTTGCCAGAAGTGCGTAATCCAGTCCTTCATAGCGAAATCCAAAGTGGTGCTTGGGACGAAACCAAATATCAAAATTTCAAATCCCGCATTCAAATGTATCGAACCTGGATTGATGATGCCTATCAAGAAGTGGATCGAGAGGAAAGTATCGGAAAATGGCAGCGGGTTTTTGGTGAGGATTTTGCCACACAGGGTGCAATGGAAAAAGCCCTCAGTGTAAGCACCGAAGCACTGGCACAAGCAGCTCATTTACCTGCTGCATTGGGAGCAAAAGATTTGGTTACGCTGGTAAAACGACTAGGCGAGCGAGCATTGCCGCCTGGTTTCGCCAGGCTTCCTCATATGCGTCGCCCGATTTGGAAAAAAGCAAGTGCAGCTCCTCTTACCGTAAAAATAAGGGCAACTCTTCACACAGGAAGGAATGGCGGCCAGTGGTTACGGGCATTTAACAGCTTGGATATCGCAGAATACAATCAGTGGCTTAAATTTGAGGCTGTGACATCTGTCGGAATGCCGTTACCAATTGCGTATGAAATAAAATGGAGGATCACTAATACTGATAGAGATGCATGGCAGAATAACCAATTACGTGGCGATTTTTACAGTTCAGACGAACACGGGGTGCGGTGGGAGCAAGTTTCCTTTCATGGAGTCCATATTGTGGAGGCATTCGTCATACAAAAATTTGATAAAACGTTGCTTGGGCAAAGCCAACCATTTTATGTCACAGTAGATTAGGTAAGCGTCCCAAAAAATGCGTGGCTTGGTGTTAGTTACTGGGGAGTAAGGTTCTGGAACAGCTTGAAAGAACAAAGAGATATCTTAAACGCATTGAAGCGATTTACAGCGGGGTCTACTCAACTCTTGGCCACGATACGGATGTATTCGATGATGACGTTATTTCATTTTTCATACATTGTTACCACATTAGGGATTGGATAATTCAGCTGAATAAACTTGGAGTAACGTCTCAACAGGTCGATTATTACATCAATAATCATAAGGCTCTCATGGTGTGCGCGGACTTGGCAAACGGTTCCAAACACTGCAGGCTCACGCGCTCTTCGCGCACAGGTGAACAGCCTCACATAACTGGCAAAGAACGCAATATTTCTACTTGGCTTAACGGTGATGGCGGCGGAGAAGTTATTAAGTGTAAGTACACTATACTGAATAGTACTGATTTTATTGATGCACTCGAACTTGCAAGAGAGAGTGTAGAATTGTGGCAGACTTTCATTGATCAGCTGGAATCATTTAATAAATTATCTTAGCAATCGATTCTTGAGATCTGAATTTTAAATAGAAGCTGCTGTTTTACTAATGAATGTGGCACACAAAAACAGACCTTAAAACTCCCAATTGCTAACATACAAAACGTTGATGTCTACTTCTAGGCAATATTGGCTCTTTCAATTTTGATTGGGTCGGGATTAAACGTTAAGAAATTGCCGCCAATATTGCTCAATGAGATATCAATAATGAAAGTCCACAAAACCCCTGATGAATTGAGAGTTTTAATAAAAAAATATAATTTAGATAGGCCCGGCTGCTGCTACACAAATTCGTTCGGCTTGGTTATTCAAACTCGGGGACGCAAAAGTCAAGCTTGCTACGTTCTCGTGAATATCACCAATGATCGTGGCGAAGAACATCCTCATGCAATTATCAATTATGAAGGCAAGTTTTATGATCCAACATATGAGAAATTAGGATACGTAGATCGCACCAAATATACTTTTATTAAACAGTTTTCCATTCAGGAAATAGACGGCATTCTGGAACGTAAGTTTTCAAAACGACAAATTAAAAACATGCGAAAAGGGCGCGAGGCTTATTGGCCGCTTGTGCAGATAGGTGAGAACGAATTCGATTTTATCGATGAGGACTATCCTGTCATCGAAATTAAAAGGCCTAGTTTAAAAACATATATCACCTCGTTATTTAATCTTACAAAAATTAGGTAAACTGTTGTGAGTAAATAACTTTTTAATTTTATTCAGGGTATCGAGCTTTAGGAACGAGTGTTTTTTTAAATTTCCGCTCTCGGCGGAACCCGCTCCGAATTCATTCTAGAGACCGAGCAAATGCTGCAGCTCAATCCTCCGCATCCTGGTGTGTTCATTAAGCGAGTATATCTAGAGCCATATTACCTGCGATCTACTGACGTCGCGAGTCGCCTAAATGTTGGTTCAAGTACATTCAGCCGCTTGATAAATGAAAAGGTGGCCGTTTCGCCAACAATGGCATTGAAGCTTTCAAAAGTGTTAGGGCGAAGCCCGGAAAGTTGGCTGGCAATGCAACGCAATTATGATTTATGGAAAGCTAGAGCCAATATCGACCTGAAGACTTACAAGTCGATAGAATTCTAACCATCTTCTATCGGCCGGCTACTAATGTTGTGCGAGTAAATGTAACCCGTGAGTCCATAAAATGTGGTCGAAATCCAAAGTTAAATGATGCACACATCAGCTGATCAATTAAAGCGTAACTTCCGCCATTGATGTGCGCGTTAGCAAGAGCATTGACAGACTAGTTAATAATCTTTAGTGTATCTAAATAGGGCGTATAAACGGGATGGCTTCGGCCACGCGCTCTTCCAGCCAAAGATGGTTGCCAGCCCAAGTGCTGCTGTAAAGCGAGCCCAGTTAAAAAGCCCTGCGAAAGCAGGGCTTTTCTTTTAGGGCGTCTAGTTCTAATTATTACTTCTTATGAGCGGCTACATCTTTAAGTATCGATGCTTGAAGGTGCACATCTCAGTTGCGTTTCAGGTGTACGCATCCTCCGAATCATCTTCATCCAAATCAATTTTCGTAACTAATTTGACTTGTGAAAAATCAAAATCATCGAACGTGTATACTTTATCCTTGTTAACTTCAAATGAATTGGTCAAGCTCACGGTGCTAAATCCATCATGAGTGGCTTTTTGATATACCCTGTTGAAAAGGATTTGTTCTCTATCAGCCTGTGGAATGAAATTTTTGTTTTGAATTTTAGATATAAAATGGCAAAGATTTTTATGCGAAGAGAGCAAATGTTCTTCATTCGTATAATAGGTGATCTTGTCGTAGCAATAGTCAGCACTGCTTATGAAACTAAACGTTGGTTTTAATTGAGTCTTGTACTTGATGAAAGCGTCGTGGTAACAATTAGGATGGGTCAGGTCGGCAATATCCTGCCAATCAAAATCGCTAATCAAATCTTTATCATAGAAATCAAAATAAAGCATAATCGCTGAATTTAAGAGGTTTCTATCAACAATTCCCCGCTCGAAATTCAAAAGAAATGAAAAGCTCTCCAAAGCTACTGTCAAAAAATCTGCAACGTCTCCTAGATCTTTTTTTGGGTCCTTTGGAAAAAAAGAAAAACTCTTCATCCGCCTTAAGGTTTCGAAACTGAGACTGTTAGGCCGACCCTCGGTATATGAGAACTCAAAAAAATCGTAATAAATACGTAGGAGTTTTTTTACGGAAATGTCGGGGTAAAGGTCAGAATACACATATCTGATTCGATCCTTATCGAACTTTCCGAAATCGGGTAACCTCTTATCATGCCCCTTCAGGAATTGAGCAATGTCGTTTAGTGAATCCCAGCCTAATAGTCTGGCAAACCTATCATGCGCTTTGATGCCTTTGAGTTCAGGCTTTTCAGTTGTGAGGGCTATGCTTTTGTGAAAATGCTGAGATAAAAATTTGAAGTGAGCAAAATTCTGCTCATATATGGAATACGCACGGAACATACCATTCTCCTGCCATCAAAAAGAGATGTGCTGCTCACCCCATCATGGCTAAAAATGGATGTTGAAAATGGGTTAAAAATTGGCTTTTGCCACGCAGCAGGCGCCTACCAATGGTCTAGGCTGGACGAATCCAGAGCTAGAATATCTGCGTTTATATCGGTTGGCAAGATTGGCGCACTTGAAATGACTCACTCACGGATTTTTGTTGAGATTTGTTTATTGCACTATCGTGGCGAGAATCGTACACCCTTAAGGACGCCCAACATCTATTTAGAAACTAGCGCAGCGTCTTAACGAAATCGTGCCTTGAGTGGAATGAGACGGATAGTGGTTGTGTTAAACTAGGGCTATGGGATTTAGTGCTGTGCCCAAAAGCAAGATGGTAGCCCGCCTGGTTTGGAGTTTAAACCCGCAGGCGGTTCCGGCCAACCAAAGTCTATCGACTGCCGTAATAGTACTGAGACTTCGATCCGGTGCTCTCGAGTCGCTTTGAATACTTATCTAATTCGCCGCCATCAATCTTTCTGCAATTTCCAAGATCCAGAATCTTTAATATAAAATCTTTTGGCTCTGAGCTTAGCTGGATAGGTTGATTCACGTACCGAATAAATGTCTTTTTCCTGAATTCTTCCTCGTGCAACATTGAGAGGGCGGACAATATGTCCCCTCCGTATATCTTTATACACTCCCCAATGGGGTTCGAAGTGCAGTGTGCCCTCGCGGAGAATTTTTTGCATTTGCACCCGTATTGTGCACGACATGTATGGCGCGCTCGGGTAGAGCTCGATCATCGCAATTGATTTTAATTTTCTCAGAATTGCTTTTGGACAGGCATCGGAGTTGCCATTCAGGGACAACTCGTGTGATTCGATTGAGCGAAGTGATCGGTTACCCCGTTGTACCGGATGGCAAGTTCGAACCTCTTTGGGTTAAACCATGCATAGCTCCCGACACTCTTCATCCAAGGCCAATCGACTCGGCGAAATGTGGACGAGTGCCAACCATGGGCATTCGCCTTCGCTTTAACGCCTATACCGGTCAAGGTAACAGCACTACGAACATTAACCGTCTGTCCCGTGCTGTTATTCATCGTCTTAGGCAAGTTAACAGTTGCGATTTCCAGGGCCCGACTGCGAACTAAGCCATACTGGTGCTCGGTCAACTTATGGGTAGATTTCGTCGGCTTCATACAAACACTCCCTATAAGAAGTTGGTTGAGCATAACCGAATCCAGTTCTAAAGCCCCTTCGCCCGGTCACAGATATAACCTTAGAAGGTTTAGTCGTCCGCCAAAGATCTGAATATTGCTAATGCCTTACCACAAGTAGAATTCAAATACGGCTCTAAAACACAGAGGTGTTCAAGATACGTGGTAAATAAAACAATGGTGTTCTTTTCCATCGACAAATAAGCCAAGTCGGTAAACCATCGGGCTATATAATCTGCCCATTCTTCTAAATTCTCGTACGCTGCAGCAGCAATTAAACCGATAAGCAACATAAAATCTGGACGTGCGTTCACATCAATGTGGCCTCTGTATACCCGGGTCAATATAAATACAGCTTCGGCCATTTCCTCGCTTCTATAGGAGCTTGCTAAATTCGACAGCCCCTTGATAACTGACATGATTGAATCTTTATTTTCAATGTCGTGGATCTGATACTTTTCTTCCTTCAATATGGCGACAGCGGAATCAATGTACTTCTGATCGATTCTCCAATAGAGAGAGGTCTGAGCCAGATAGAGCAATGATTCTGCAGAAGCACTTATCTTAAGTTTCTCTTCGACGGATGATGGCAAGGAAGACCCCAATCCTCCAACCAGAAGGTTACCTTCCAACGGACCCGAAAAAAAAGATGAAAATTTAATAGCTGATGCGTTAGTCAATTCGTCTTCAAGGTACTTGCTGAAAGGATGTCCTTCCCCAGCCTGCACTCGGTGATGTATCCGCCCAAAGAGTTCGTATCCCAACTGCTCAGGGGTCTGATAATCCGGAAGCCAGCGCGGCTCCAAACGCATATCAATTAAGTTCTGACTATAAAAGAAAATTCCTCTTTGCTCGCGAGCCCATGCATCAATATCAATTAGGTCAACTTCGCTTTCTACCGCTGCTCGTAGAATCAATGATGCTTGAGTATAGGACGCAAGTCTTCTGTAAAATGGAGGCGCACTCCTGAACAACTTCGAACGCGCCAATTCGCCATCAACAAAAATAATCAATGAATTGAGATGACCCAAATTCACTGTAAAATCAGCAGAACAAATAGTTTGGAATACTTCCCGTAGAATTTTCTCGGAACTTTCAATAAATTTTTCCAACCCCATTTCAAGGATGGCAATTAAGGCTATGGGAGCACGCGTTTCAATTGCAGACGAAGCAAATTGTTGAAAAGACTCATCATCAGTTATCAAATCAACTATTTGAGAAGATATAGCACGATGGGATGATAAAATAGTTATTCTCTCAAGCGCCATGACCTCGAACGATTCTAAATGGCTGCGAAACTCCTGTTGCGCATAAGAAACAATATCTCTGCTATCGTGGTATTTTCCAATCAGCCTTTCATAATACTTCAAGGATTGGGGCACCATCGTTGACATGCTAGGGTAGTTATTCTTGAACTCATAATTTAGTTTTTCCTCTATAAAAGCTGGAGTGTTCTCCAAATCAGTAACAACTTCCCAAGCGAGCTCATCAGAAATTGAATCGTGATTCAGGAGATTTTCATACTTTTCAATTTCATTGCTATTTAGCATCCGTGCCGAGGCCATATCCTTGAATCTCTGAACTCGACTTTCGCGTGAAGTGATTAACGGCCAAAACAAATCTAATCTTAGAATTGCATCTCCATGAAAGAGCTCAACAGCACAATCCTCAAATCGAATTACCAGCTTCCAGATTTTCAGGTCTCTGTCAGCTAGCTGTGTCTCTTTTTCATTTGAATTCAGTGCAGTCCTTACCGCCGTATATAATTTTTCACGTGAGAATTTTGAGTCGTTTCCACCAAAAGAATATTCGACGTCTGTTGAAATATGACACTCGTAACAAAACTCTTTGTCGGATAAAATTTCTCCAACAATAAGACCGGGAAACAAATTAACTAAACCCATTGATCGGTAAAACAGATCCTCACTAAGATTCATCGTCGCTTTCCCCTTCAATATCGTTTTCCAACACTGCTTTTATGTGCCCCTTTACCGCCGTGACCAAAAATTCAAAACTGAGAGGGTCAAAATTCTTGAAGGCATCTAACCTATTGTCATTAAACCATTTATAGTACTGAATCTTTTTTTCGCGACTCAATTCCACCGGCGCGATCAATAAACTACTTAAATACAGCGAGCTTCCGAAATAAGCGATGCTATCTTTTCCCCTTTCTATAAAATGATGAGCCCAATCCCTAACATCCAAAAGATCGAACAACCAATTGGAACCCGCCAAAATCTGATCCAAGGGTAAATCCGAGACCCATAGGTGTTTCATTGCCCTGGTAATATTCGAAAGCGTCATATGCAACCAAGCAGAGTCTCTTGGAATCGACATGCAGTGACCGATCTTCAGAAGAGTAATATTTTCTTTTATCAATTTGAGTTCTTTCGATGGTTTCAACTTACCATTCGAAACGTTCGATTTTTCGGTAGAGGCAATTAGCTCGTCAAGTTGGATGGGAATGAAAGTTAATCCTAAACTTCTAAACTTGGAGTAGGTTGCTCGCTTTCTTGTGGTATCAATTGTACCGCGGTGCATCAATGTCTCGATAACATCCAAGGAGGTATATATTGGAATGTTGCCGCTCGGTGTCGGTGCAGATTGATGTCTGTTACTAAATTGGTCATCAATAAATACGGCTTCCACATTCTGACTGAATTGGAAAATTTCCATTGACGGGTTCATTTCTTTTCTGGGGGAATTCAAAGCACTTGGCGAATATGATGCCATTGCAGACAAGATTATTTTCCCAGAAGCCAGCCCTGCACTCATCCATCGCCTTATCGAGTCCAAATGTCCCCTAGCATCATTGACTGACTTTGCATACTTCCTTAACTCTTTGTGCCGACCGAACTCATTGGAATGGATAAACAATTTAAGGCCGGAATCTTTGACTTTCGGTAGTAGTCCAAGATCAAAAAGGTAGGATGCACAGACTGAATCAAGGTACACATCAGCGTCGTCTGAAATCCCGGTATCAAATGATCGGCCGCAATTTCGCTCGCTAAGATAGTTAGAAGCATTCTGAGAATCATCAGCTGAAATGGCGCCAAGTTCGTGCAGCTTTTCAACTAATCGAACACAAGATGTCAAATTGTCTTGATATTTACTTAAATCGACCTCTGTATTTAGAAATGATCCTACTTTGTAGACAGGATAATGGGTTATAACTACTACCTGGTGCTCTAAATGCGATTTTCTAACGGCTTCTTCAATTAGGACTGCCAAATCTGTACCAATGCTTACTGCGAGCGAAGGATCCGAAACAATCTTTGTATCTACAATCTGAATAAATTCATCTGTGACCAGCCTCTCAAATTCCACCGCTCTTTCGATCTGACTGGGTTGATGAAACGCGATTTTTTGCATCTCATCAAACAACCATAATGGCAGTGAATGTGGAATAAATATTTTTTCAAACAAATCCAAAAAGACATCAAGATAACCTGACAACTGTAAAATAAAAATTGTTGAAGGATCAATTAAAACTTCGGTTTCATTTATAACCCGAGGCAATCTATTGCTGTCAAAACAATGGACCAAACGCTTTCTTCTAATGTCACTAAGTTCACTATTTTCTGAAAGTTGAAGTAAGAAGAAATCTGACAGAGATCGGTTTAAACCTTGCGCAGCAATAAATAATGGGAGCTCTCCCCCCTCATACATTTTATAAACCTTGCTGGCCTGTTCTCCGTTCTGCTCAGCCATGTCAACGACTTCTTCAAGGCTAGCTCCATACACTGGACCACCTTGCTTCGACATTCCCATTGCGCCATGAAGCCAGCTAGCGGCCTTATCGCTATCTTCAAATCCCATCTTGGCGGCTGAAAAGTAAGCGGCCGCCAGTACGTGCGGATCGTTTGAAAATTTTTGTGCAGTGTAGTTAAGCATTTCTCTGGCTCTATTTGGAGATTGCGCCTTCGCCAAATTGACCATTTCCAATAATTCTTTTGCACCAAGGTTATCCTTGGCTTCCCATTTTTTTTCAATAACCGTTATCAGGTCGTCCCAATTTCCGCTGTAAATCGCTAGCTGTACTTCTAAATTATCTAGGCTCGGATCTTCGAAACCTGAGGATCGAATGCGATCCAACTCCGATTTAGACTTAGCTAGATTTCCATTTCTTAATAGCGACCAAGCCCAATGACATTTAAGAGGCAGACTACTTTCCACTAAAGATGAATTATCAATTAGGAATTGGTGAAGTTCCTGAATTTTGCCTTCTTTTGACATCGTATTTGCAACAATACATCCATAATGTTCCGTTCGAGTTTCTGAAAATAATTTTGAAGCATATTTCAAAGAATCATCTGATGAAGATGGCAGTAAAGAAACAAGTCGAATTAAATCATTAACATCCTTCGTGTTTTCATAATGAGCCATAGCAGCTGAAACAGGATCCCCTCCATTCGCTAGCTCTATTTCAAATTCGAGGCCGATCAGCAAATCGGAGTGCCAGTCGGATTCGCCAAGCTGACGAAGTTTTTCTTCTGCCTCCGCTATCAAGCCAGCTTGCGCCAGTGCCGAAATTTCAAGCATTTGTGAGATCGGAAGATCGGGAAATTTCTCTAAATCCACTCGATGCGAATTAATGTAAGCTAGCGTCTCTAGTGGACTTCCCCTGTGCATCGCTATCACGAATCTCGCTGCGCTCAGCTCAGCTGGATCAATGGATCCCGTAGCTACGAGACGATCAATCTCTTCATTAATCTCGTCATACTTTATTTGCAGTCCAAACGAAGAGGCCAAAGACAATCGCTTGATGGCGGTTTCGGAATCTGAAGCGAATGATTTTTCAAGTTTTGCACGGGCAACTTCGTGAGTACTTTGGTCTTTCAACTCCAGCCAAATCACAAAATCTTCTACATGCTGTGAAAACTCCTCGTAGTTAAGTTTCAAAGCAACGCTCATGGCAATTTTAAATAGTTCGATGGCTCGTTGACGAAATGAGATTGACTGAGGATCATCCGCGAGCGGAAATTTTTGAGGAAACAACGGCACGCCTGCGATAACAATTGCTTTCAAACTATCATTAACTATTGCGTTAGCCAGATAAGCGAGTCCGGTCAAATATGGCAGCACGGGAGATTTATTTAGATCGTCTTCCTGAATCGATTTTGATGTCTCTAAAGCCAGACCCCAGTTATTCTCTGAAAGGAGCGATTGCAAATAAACTATCTTTCCGTCAACCTCAAGATCATTCACCGATATCTTCGCAAGAGCCAACCATTCGAGTCCGGCCGCTGTTCCAGCATCATTCACTGTGATAATAAACATTGCCGTTTGACGGACACGAACATCACTTCGCGCCTTTGAAAGAAAGGTGATCGCCGCTTGTCTGCTCTCCGATTTAGCTATTATGAACGCTTCCGCGATCTCTGCTTCCGGCCCGTCCGCTAACAACTTTGCGATTCGGAGAAAATTCGCTGAGTCCTCAAGTTTTCCATTAACTGAAATGAACCTTGCGCATTGGGCGAGTGCAGCCGCCTTAGTGGAGGGTGTCCCGATTTTGAGATCACCTTCAATTAATCTACCCGCGAGTTCGAGGCAACGTTTCACCTTCGGAAATTGGCTGGAAAATCTGAGGTATCTGATTTCTGAAACAGCTTCGTTGATTTTCTCATCGATTATGTGCGCAGAAGCTGACAATGCGCCGGTATTAATCACATCAGCCAAGGCAAGGGCGGTGTGCCTTCCTACTTCCGAAGCAAAATCGGTTTGTTCAAAATAATATTTGGAAATCGGTGCGCATTCGATACATACGAATGGACTGTCGAAGAAACTTGATGTACGCCACTCGATGGTGATCCCTAAATTTTCTGCTACGGTCTCAACGTCAATTAATACTTGGGGTCTTGTATCATCGCTATTCTTTTTCTTCCTTCCCTGACCCCAACTTTGATTCGTATATATCCTCACAACAGTAATATCTTTGTATATCCGCTTCGCATCCTTGACTGTCTTAATTAGTTTCTCTTTATTTTTTGATAAAGACGTATCATAAAACTTCGCTTGAAACCCGATTAAGTCTTTTCCTACTTGAATCGGCTCGGCCTCAAGTGCAGCCTGATTAAATTGCCTGTCGATACCAAGGTCTTTACCATGTTCTCTGCAGAATAATTGATAACACATACGCTCGAATTCCGAGGTAGTGCGACCAGTCCATTTAGCTCTGAATATATCCCAATTTGGTACGATCATTTGCCCCTCGGTCGCATCAATATTCTTGTTATCGAGGGGGAATTATAGGCCAAATTACCCTGTCGCGATGCAACGTCGTATCTTCAATGTATGGAGCTTAGTTAATCTCTCGAAGTACCTGTCATCTAACAGATTTCTTGGGTTGGCAAACTCAGGGGAGATTGGTTTAACAGGAAAAGGGCGGACGTATAAATAGATCAGTCCGCTCAACTTCCGTAACGTCGAGCTCTATAGCACTGCTGAACGATTCAATTAACACCGTTCCATGGTCAACGTGATATTCATAACCGAGCAGTTCTTCCATATTCACGTTGTTCCGAATCAATGTTGTGACTCTGCGCAGAGGGGAGAAGACCCAATTATCCGTACCATTTATGTTTGGGGGACTCGCTAAGCTGACGCTGATCAAATTGAAAGATGAATCGGCATTGATCGACTCCAATACTTCCAAGTCTCCCGTCATTAATACTTGCTCGGTCAGGGAGTCAACACAGAGATACCTGATGTGAAACCATCTAATAAGTAGAGTTTGGGTAATAGAATGCCAACGCAGACGCCCAGCAGGCGATGGGTTTGGATAGCTGCACAACTGCATTTCTTTAGACGTCTCAAACATTGCGACAGGCTCCGAGTGAGGAGGGGAATTGTGTCGAATTTCGACACAGTGTAGCTCGTCTCTACAATCTGGACAATGCGCTATTCCCGTAATTCAAAAAGTTACTCTGTGTTGAGAGCTTGGCTAAAATCCCAAAGGCTTGAAGCCGGATTAACCATTCGTACACTCGCTGAAAAGCTTGATGTGCCTTATTCCATTGTCGGAAGGATTGAGGACGGCAGCCGCAAGTTGGAATTATTCGAGTTCATCGAATATTGCAAGGCAGTGGGAACAGATCCACGCATCGGGCTGGATGCAATTCTCGGAGATTTAGCGCCAAAAGAAGAAGAGTGACTTAAGACTTCCCTCCCCCAATCACTCTGGGAGAGTATGTTGTCCAGCAAAGCGCAACCCTCTCTTACCCCATAGTTAACTATGTAGGAACAGCAAGCCACCCTATTGACATATCCACGTTAGCAATGAACCCCTGCCCTTGCGGCTATCACGGCAGCGACGCCAATCGCTGCCGCTGCACGCCCGACCAGGTTAGACGCTACCGCGACAAGATCTCCGGCCCCCTGCTTGATCGCATCGATATGCACGTGCCAGTGAGAAGTCTGCGCCAAGGCGAGTTGCAGAACAAAACGCAGGGGGACAGCAGCAGTGTCATTCGCGCGCGGGTGGAGCAGGCGCGTGCGCGGCAAATCGCGCGGCAGGGCAAAGCCAATCACCAATTGAGTGCACCCGAATTAGAGCAGCACTGCGAACTTACACTTGCGGACAAAGCCCTGCTGGAACAGGCGATTGAAAAATTGGGGCTATCGACACGCGCTTATCATCGTGTACTAAAACTGGCGCGCACCTTGGCCGATATGGCCGCCCGTGAACAGGTTAATACCGTGGATATCAGTGAAGCCTTGAGTTATCGCACACTGGACCGCCAGAGCAGCAGCACCTAAATCAGTTCAGCATTAAATGCTGATGTGAGGCCGACATCTGCAACCAATTGATAATTTCAGCGTAGGACTTGGGCGCGGAAAAATAATAGCCCTGCATCAAATCGCAGCCCATTTCCTTCAGCCATTCTTTTTCTTCTTTAGTTTCCACACCTTCAGCCACCACCAATTTTCCAAGATTGTGCGCCAGCGTGATCATGGCCGAAACTAACCGTTTGTCGGTATGACTGCGATTTAATTCCTGCAAAAAGCCCAAATCAATCTTAACTGTGCTGATCGGCAAGCGCTGTAAATGCAACAGCGATGAATTGCCCGCACCGAAACTATCGAGCAAAAAATTAATCCCAAAAAAAGACAGTGGCCGCATACACAGCGACACCAGTTCTATATTATCGGCAAACACTGTTTCGGTAATTTCAAATTCAATATCGCCCGGCTGAATATCGTTGTCCGCAAAAATCTGCGCAACTTCATGCACCAGATTGTCATCCTTGAATTGACGCATGGATAGATTAATCGCCATCATCAACGGGCCATCCCAAAACTCTTGCAACATTTTTAAATCATTGCAGGCCTGACGTATTACCCAGTAACCCAACGCAGTAATAATGCCCGTTTCTTCTGCAGTGGCGATAAAATCGCTCGCATTGACTATACCCACACCGGGCTTGTCCCAACGCAACAGAGCTTCAAGCGCTATGACTTTGCCGGAAATGACATCAACACGCGGAGTGTAGTGCAATACAAACTGTTGTTTTTTTAACGCCGCACGTAAATCAGACTCCAACAATAATTGACGGCGCACGTCCTGATTCATCATTTCGGTAAAAAATCGATAGCTGCTGCCACTTTCCTGTTTGGCCTTATACATCGCCATGTCGGCGTGCTTGAGCAAGGTATCGGCATCGCGCCCCGCCTGCGGATAAATAGCAATACCGATACTGCAGCCCACCACCACTTCATGACCATTAATGTCAGCAGGCCGCTCAATCGCGCCAATGACTTTTTCGGCGATGTGTGCAACATCGGTATTGATCGCAATTTTTTGCAGCAACAGCGTAAATTCATCGCCCCCCATTCGGGCGACAGAATCGCTGCGGCGCAAACAGGCATTTAACCGCTCAGCACAGATACGAATAATCGCATCGCCCGCATCATGGCCAAAATTATCATTAACTTGTTTAAAGCCGTTGAGGTCGATAAACATCAAGGTAAAACTGGCGCTATCGCGCTCGGCCAAATGAATTGCGTGCTCGAGGCGATCACGAAACAAAATGCGATTGGGCACATCGGTAAGAGGGTCGTAATGTGCGAGGCGAGTGAGGTGTTGCTCGGTTTGTTTGCGCTCGATGGCATAGCGCAATGTGCGCTCTAAAAGTAGGTGATCGATCTGACCTTTAATTAAATAATCGGCAGCTCCGGCGCGAATCGCTTCGCGATCCACCTCGGTTTCCATCTCATCGGTCATCACTACAATCGGTGTCTGACAGGCCTGCACACGAGCGGTATTTAACAGTTCGCGCGCATTGGAATCGCCCCAATAATAATCGAGCAGCGCCACATCAAATTCTTGCGATAAAATTTTATTCAGTGCGAGATCCAGCTGATCGCACCAGACAAGTTCGTACTCAACATGACGAATATGCGACAACACTTCAGCGATGAGCAGATACTCGCCCTGCTCACGATCAATAAATAAAATTTTTATTTTCTTGTCCATTGCTCTCGATCCCTTTCAAGCGCTTGTTGGGCACAAAATCCCGCACACAAATCAACCTCATGGTAACAGTCGCACCGAGCAAACTAAACGCTTTGCGATATAACAAATAACAGCTAGAACCTTTCCTGTCTTGCCTTGTGGTTATAGCAGCCAAGATCAACGTTGCATGCGCAAGCGAGCTTGTTAGAATGCTCACCCTTCTGCTTAAGGCCGCCACTGTGACTCAACTCAATCCACGCCAAAAAGAAGCCGTGCTCTATATCGATGGCCCCTGTCTGGTACTGGCCGGTGCTGGCAGCGGCAAGACCAGCGTGATTACCCGCAAGATCGCCTATTTGATCGAGCAGTGCGATATGCCTGCACGTCACATAGCTGCGCTCACCTTTACCAACAAAGCTGCACGCGAGATGAAAGAGCGCGCCAGCAAACTGGTGAAAGGCAGTGCGTCCAGAGGACTCACTGTATCCACCTTCCACAACCTCGGCCTCAACATCATCCGCCGCGAACACAAAAGCCTGGGGTTTAAACCTGGCTTTTCCATCTTTGATTCCGAAGACGCTCGCTCACTGCTCAAAGAGTTGATGCTAAAAGAAGGCGATCTGGATAGCGATCATCTGGATACGGTGCAATACCAAATATCCAACTGGAAAAATGATTTGGTTAACCCCGCGCGTGCACTAAGCATGGCGCAAAGCCCCGCTGAACAGACCATCGCCATCATTTACCAACGTTATAACCAAGCGCTACGCGCCTACAACGCAGTGGACTTTGACGATTTAATCCTGATCCCGGTGGAGCTATTTCAAACCAATGCGGAGGTACTTGGCCGCTGGCAACGCAAGATCCGCTATCTGCTGGTAGATGAATACCAAGACACCAACTCCAGCCAATATTTACTCGTACAACTGATTGTAGGCGATCGCGGCGCGCTCACCGTGGTGGGAGACGACGATCAATCAATTTACGCCTGGCGCGGCGCGCGGCCGGAAAATATGAGCCTGCTCAAACAGGATTATCCGAGCTTACGCGTGATCAAACTGGAGCAGAATTACCGTTCCACCAGCCGCATCCTGCGGGTAGCCAACCATCTCATCGCCAACAACCCGCACGAATTCGATAAGGCGCTCTGGAGCGAGATGGGCTTGGGCGACCCGATTCGTGTGCTGCGCTGCAAAAACGAAGAGGCCGAAGCCGAGCGCATCGCCACCGAAATCATCACCCAGCGCCTGCAAAAGCAATACAAGTTCCGCGATTTTGCCGTGCTCTATCGCGGCAACCATCAAGCGCGATTGCTAGAGATGAAATTCCAGCATCACCAAATTCCCTACAAAATCAGTGGCGGCTCTTCGTTTTTTGCCAAAACCGAGATCAAGGATGTGATGGCCTATCTGCGCCTTATCGTTAACCCAGACGACGATAACGCCTTTTTGCGCATCATCAACACCCCCCGTCGCCAGATCGGCACCAGCACGCTGGAAGCCTTGGGCGGTTACGCGAGCGAACGGGAAATCAGTTTATTTGCTGCTTTGGATGAGATGGGCTTACAGAGTCGCATTCCTGAAAAAAACCTGGAGCGTTTGCAGCGTTTTGCGCACTGGATCAAACAGATTACCCACAACTGTCGCGGCGACAAACCCGTTGATAGCATCCGCGAGATGCTGAGCGACATAGATTACGAAGGTTGGCTGCACCAAAACTCGGCGAGCAGTAAAGCGGCCGAGAAGCGCATGGAGAATGTGTTCTATCTGGTCGAGTCACTGCAAAAAAGTCTGGATAAAAATGCCAATGACGATGAGGAGCAAGAATCCCGTATTGAAGATGCCATCGCCAAACTGGTGCTGCGCGATTTAATGGAGCGTCAAGAGGAAGAGGACTTAAGCGATCAGGTGCAACTCATGACACTACACGCATCCAAGGGTTTGGAGTTCCCCCATGTGTTTATGGTGGGTATGGAAGAGGATTTACTGCCCCATCGCAACAGCATTGAAGACAATAATATAGAAGAAGAAAGACGCCTGACTTATGTTGGCATCACCCGCGCCCAGCGCACCTTGTTGATGACACTGGCCGGAAAACGCAAACAGTTTGGCGAAATGAGCGAAACCACCCCCAGCCGTTTTTTGGATGAGCTGCCAAAAGAAGATGTGGAATGGGAGGGGTTTGGCGAGCAGAGCCCGGAAAAGAATATCGCTAAGGGTGAAGAAACGCTGTCCAACCTGCTCAATTTGTTTGATTAATCGTCGCGACAAAAACAACAAAGGCGGCTCAGTGCCGCCTTTGCATCAATAGTGCCGAACTGATTACTTACTGCCGTCCAGCATGTAATCCACTGCAGCTTTAATTTCATCATCGGAGCAAGCGGCGCACATTCCCTTAGGCGGCATAGCATTAAACCCACCAATTGCATGGGTGTAGAGCGTATCCAACCCTTTGCTCAACCGCGGCGCCCAGTCGGCGGCAGCACCTAGTTTGGGAGCCCCCATTACACCGGCGCCATGACAAGTGGTACAAAAGCTACCGTAGACATCTTTACCGGACTTTGGGCCCGCAGCAGCAGCGGGTGCAGGAGCGGCAGCGCATTCATCACCCTGCATACAACTACCGCCCACTGGCGCAATACGCGACTGCATGGCTTCATCGCTGGCAACAGCAGTGCCGCTGACTAAAGCAGTCATTAACAGAATTCCAACCAATGTTTTCATATGACTCACGGCATTTTCCTCGTTGATATAAGGCGACTGAAACCCAGCTTCAGTCTGCCCAGTGTAAATTCAGGTGATCAAACAATCTTTAGGGCGCGCATTATAGCGGCAAATACCCACACAGGCGATGGCGGTATTCAATAGACACTTAAGAATCTTGTGACGTTTTGATCTGCCAGTGCCAACTGTTATGCTTATTGCCACGTTTTATACCGCCGCATAGGATTCTAGTCAGTATGGAATATAACAGCGTTACTTTTGTAGCCTATTTTAGTGCCGCAGTCGTGTCCGCCCTGCTCACTGTCGCCTATTTGCTGCAACTGGTACGCAATCAAAAAACCTGGCTATTTGCCGGAGCTGCCGCCGTCCATACTCTGCACCTCGGGACCATCGCGCTGTCTTTTTCCGAGCAGTCAATCCCGCTTTACTTGCTGATCATTTTTGAATACCTGCATTTTAACGCCTGGGTGTTCTGTATCGGACTTAGCCTCAAACACAATACCCAGCGCAAACAACTGCCGACCAGCTTGCAGTTGTTGTTTAGCGGCGGCTGGCCAATCACTGCGCTCGCAATTGCGATGCTGTTTCTCCCCAATATGAATCAGGCGGGATTATCGGTGTGGTTTGCGCTGGGACTGGCGGTGATCGCGCTGGTCAGCGTTGAGCAGCTTTATCGCTATGCTGCAGAAAATGACCGTCAGATCAAATTGCTGTGCATGAATCTAGCGGCGATTTTTCTCTACGACATCTACTTATTTACCCATGCGCTGATCTTCAAGGGGCTCGACCCCATGCTCTGGCAATCGCGCGCCGCAGTGTCCATTGCCACCTGTCTATTTATGGCACTGGGCGGAATGTTATTGCTGCAACGCAATGACCGCCCCGCCAACTTTAATCTCTCCCGGCCGATTGCCTTTTACACCACCTCACTGGTCGCAGTGGGGATATTAATCACCGTGCTTTCTCTCGGCGGCTATTACGTGCGCCTCTATGGTGGCAACTGGGGCACAGTTTTTTATAGCCTATTACTGGTGGGCGCCGTTTTATTGATCACCACCGTGTTTATCTCTAGCCGTATACGCATGAAGCTGTCGGTTTTGATCAATAAACATCTGTTTCGTTACAAATATGATTATCGCAATGAGTGGTTGCGCCTGATCAACTATCTTGCGCAACCGGCAGAGGCCAGCGAAGTCAATCAGCGCGCATTTTTTGCCGTCGCGTCTACTACCAAAGCACCAGCAGGTGCGATTTGGCTGCGTAAACAGGGCTTCTATGAACCGGTTTATCGCGCCAATTTGCCCAATTTTATCGAGCTGCAAGAAGAGCCAGTTGATAGCCCTTTCTGTCGCGCCTTTGTCGAGTCCGAATGGGTGTTTATCCCCGACAGCGGCGATAACGAAGCACTGAGCCAGCACAATGAGCTGCTGCCCAGTTGGGCGCATAACATTCCTAATCTTTGGCTGATGTTCCCCTTGATTGTAGGTGAGGAGCTGGTGGGTTTTATGGCATTGACCAAACCCGCAGGCGATGAAACCCTCACTTGGGAAGATCTGGACTTGCTCAAAACCATGGGGCGCCAAATCGCCAGCTATCTCAAGCGCCATCAGCAAGCAGAACAATTAGTAGAAGGACGGCAGTTTGATACCTATAACAAGCTAGTCGCGTTTATTATCCACGACTTGAATAACCTGATCGCACAA